>JAYTIQ010000033.1:0-2116 GCA_043731705.1 Rugosibacter sp. | reverse complement strand
GCGCCGCTGCTTTTTGATTTAGTCCAACATCTTCGGATGACAGGTGAAGAGCGGGTTGCGGTAGCGATTGATATGCGTGGTGGCTCGTCCATTGCTGCGATTCCGCCGCAAATCAAGCACCTTGAAGCGGAAGGCATCCAGTTGCAGTTTGTGTTTCTGGATACGCGCACGGATATTCTGATTCAGCGATTTTCTGAAACGCGTCGTCGGCATCCGCTGGCAGGTAACGATGTCACGCTCGAAGAAGCGATCAAGAATGAACGCGAAGCGCTGACTTTTCTTGCGTCAATCGGGCATCATATTGACACTAGCCATCTGCGGCCGAATGCCTTGCGCAGTTCTATCAAGGATTTCATTTTGACGGATACGCAACACGGGCTGACGTTACTGTTTGAATCGTTTGGCTTCAAGCATGGCCTGCCGCTTGACGCGGACCTCGTGTTTGATGTGCGCTGTCTGCCCAACCCGCACTATGACCCCGAGTTACGTCCGCTGACCGGACGCGACGCAGAGGTGATCGCCTTTCTCGAGGCAGAAGAAGATGTATGCCGCATGGAAGAAGATATCCGCCGATTCATCGCCTCGTGGCTGCCTGCCTACAAGCAGGATAATCGGGTGTATTTGACTGTTGCCATCGGTTGTACGGGCGGGCAGCATCGTTCGGTTTATCTGGCGGAAAAACTGGCCAACCATTTTCGGGATCAGGCCAATGTGCTGGTACGCCATCGCTCGCTGGTGGAATGAAAGCGGTATTGCCTGATGACCTGCGCGAAATTTTTAGCAAGGCAGGCTCTTTAGGTTCGTGGCACAAGCACCTCAAAGCAGGCGATTGGGTAGTTTTGTTTTTTAGTGGCGCGCTGGTTGTTTTTCTTTATATGCTGCTGTGGCGTGGCGGTGTGGCGGATCGGGCCATTGTCAAGCGCGATGGCAAAACCATCATTGAGATCAGCCTGAATAGTGCGCGCAAGACCAGTGTAGAAGGCCCATTGGGTGCTACCGTAATTGAAGTGCAACCTGGCCGCGCGCGTGTCTTTTCCGACCCCGGCCCGCGCCAGTATTGTGTGCAGCAAGGTTGGCTCACGCGCGCCGGTGCCGTGGCTATCTGCGCGCCAAATCACATCACGCTGCAATTGAATGGCCGCAACGCGGACTATGACTCTCTCAACTATTGAACTGCCGGTCACCGAGGATGACCGTCGCATCGCGCGCTACACGGCTGCGGCAATTGCGCTCACGGTGGCCGAAGCCGCGCTGCCCAGCCCGTTGCCCGGCATCAAGCCGGGGCTGGCCAATATCATCGTGCTGGTAGTGTTGTTGCGCTATGGTTGGCGCGATGCCGCCTGGGTGAGTTTGTTGCGCGTCGTGGCGGGTAGCCTGGTGATCGGGCAACTTTTTGCACCGGGTTTTTTTCTTGCGTTAGCGGGCGCAGTGAGTAGTTTGGCAGCGCTGTTTTTGGCCGTGCAGTTGCCGCGACGCTGGTTTGGTGCGGTGACGATCAGCCTGCTGGCTGCCTTTGCGCATATCGGCGGCCAGCTTGTGCTGGCCCGGCTATGGCTGGTGCCGCATGACGGTGTGTTTTATCTGGCGCCGCTATTTGCTACAGCTGCCCTGGTTTTCGGCACGCTTAACGGGCTGATTGCGGCGCACTTGATCACGCAGGCTGAGACAAGCTGAGCTCTGTGAGAATACGCCTGACGGGTGCGGGCAATGCAGCGGTATCCAGTGCCGTTAAATCAAGCCAAAAGAAACCCGCTTCCATCGCGCTCGGGCGCAAGCTCACGTGGCATAACAGCGGCGTGATGTGCAGGCGAAAGTGTGTGAAGACGTGGTGAAAACTCGGCGCTGGTGATACGGCAAGCGCGCGTACCCCGAATTGTTTTTCGACATAGACAGTCGCCTCGGTATCTGACGGCAATTCCGGCAACGAACGCAAACCACCCCAAATGCCCGTCGGCGGACGGGTTTCCAGTAGTACGCGATTTTCATGCACGATCACCAGCAGCGTGGCGTGGCGTTCCGGGGTCACACGGCTCAATTTTCTTTGCGGTAATTCCGCAGTACGTCCGGTGGCATGCGCGATGCAAATGTCTTCTAGCGGGCAGACGGTGCATTGCGG
>JAYTIQ010000032.1:0-6222 GCA_043731705.1 Rugosibacter sp. | reverse complement strand
GAAAGACGTGCCGATGCAAATGGAAGCAGCGTTTACCCTGGTGGCCATTGGCCCGCGTGAAGTGCCCGAGGATGCGTTTATTTCCAATAAATACGCCAGCCTCGATGAGTTGCCGCCGGGTGCTGTGGTAGGTACTTCCAGTTTGCGTCGCGAATCGCAACTCCATGCCCGCTTTCCTTACCTGGCCGTCTCGCCCTTGCGCGGCAATCTCGATACGCGCTTAAGAAAGCTGGACGAAGGGCAGTTCGATGCCATTATTCTGGCCGCCGCAGGATTGAAGCGTCTGGGCTTGGGCGCGCGCATTCGCGCGGTGTTGACCGCAGAAGAGTCTTTGCCAGCACCAGGGCAGGGCGCGCTGGGGATTGAGGCGCTGGTGAGTCGGCCTGAGATTGCTGCCTGGATGGCACCGTTGCATGATGCAACGACAGCTGCCTGCGTGCGTGCCGAGCGTGCCATGGCGCGTGCATTAGGCGGCAGTTGTGAAGTGCCATTGGGGGCTTACGCAAAAATGCGTGATGAGGCAATCTGGCTACGCGGTTTTGTTGCCACACCCGATGGCACGCGCATGGCCCATGCAGAACTGAGCGGCGCCATGACTCACCCGGAAGCCCTGGGGCAGCAGTTGGCTGATACTTTGCGCGCGGCAGGGGCCGAATCGATTCTTTCACGTCTCGCTTGAAATTCGATGGGGCAAACATGACTCTCAGTGGGCGGCATGTGATTATTACCCGCCCGGCCGGGCAGGCAGAGCATCTGGCGACCTTGCTGGTAGAGCAAGGCGCGCACACGATATTTTTTCCGGTGTTGGAGATACATGACTGTGCAGACATCACGCCGGTCCTGGATGCCGCGATTGCGCTGGACACCTATGATCTGGCCGTATTTGTCAGCCCGAACGCCATTGAAAAGGCGCTGGATATCATTTTGCCGCGACGCGTTTGGCCTGCCCATGTGCCTGCCGTGGCGCTGGGCAAAATGAGCGAACAGGCGCTCATACGCCGGGGTGTTGCCCATGTGATTTCGCCTGCGTTGCGCTTTGATTCGGAAGCCCTGCTCGAATTGCCTGAGCTGGCCGCCGTAGCAGGTCGGCGCATCATTATTTTTCGTGGGGAGACGGGGCGCGACCTGCTCAGCGAAACTCTTGTTGCGCGTGGCGCAGACGTGCATCACGTGACCTGTTATCGTCGCCTGGCGTCACAGGCTGACCCTGGCCCGTTATTAAAGCGGTGGGAAGCGGGCACTTTGGATGCGGTGACGCTGACCAGCAGTGAAGGTTTGCGCTATTTTTTTGCAATGATTGGCCATTTGGGGCAGGCCTGGTTAAAAAAGACGCCTGTGTTTGTCACCCATCAACGCATTGCCGCGCAAGCCAGGGCGCTGGGGTTGCAGCAGGTTATTCCTACCGCACCAGGGGACGATGGTTTGCTGGCAGAACTCATGCAATACTACGCACATTATGGAACACGAAAATAACGCTTTATTGACGCAAACATTGCCTGTTTTGCCAAACAGAAGGCGGTTATGGTCTCGACCGTCGGTCTGGGCCCTCTTGATTTTATTGGCTCTGATACTGGCCCAATGGGTTGATAGCCGCAAGCAAATCTCGGCCATTCAGCAAGAGGTTGCCCATCGGTTGGCAGATAGTGATCAAGCCGCTAAAGAGACGCGTTTTCTGGCCAAGCAAACCCAGGATACCGCGCTCACGGTGCAAGCTAAAGTGGCTTTGCTGGAAGAGCGGCTGGCCGAGATACAGAGCCAGTCGGTAGCGTTGCAATCGATGTACCAAGAAATGTCGAGTAGTCGCGATCAGCGTTTATTGGCCGAGGTTGAACAAGCCATTGCCCTGGCCATGCAACAGTTGCAGTTTGCGGGGAATGTCGAAACGGCACTCATCGCCCTGGAAAATGCCGATGCGCGCCTGGCAAAGGAACTCCAGCCGCAATTTATATCTTTGCGGCGTTTGCTTGCGCGTGATATTGCGCGCTTGAAAGCAACACCGGGCGCCGATCTTACCGGTCTGTCGCTGAAAATTGAAAGCGTTGTGACTACGGTGGATACCTTGCCTCTGGCCTTTGAACAACGGCCCAAAAATACGCCTGTGGCATCCGCCCCGGCTACTGCGCCAGCATCGTTCATTAGTCGCAGTTACTGGCAGGCTTTGGTTTCCGAGGTCTGGCATGAGCTGTACCAGCTGTTGCGTATTGAGCGCATTGAACAGCGTGACCCGGCTTTGCTCTCGCCTAGCCAGAGTTTCTTTTTGCGCGAGAATCTCAAGCTGCGCTTGCTCAATGCGCGTTTGGCGCTACTGCAACGTGATGGTAAAACCTTTCGCGATGAAACCATCCAGACACAAGTCTTGTTGGATCGCTATTTTGATGTGCGCGCGCCGTCGGTCGTCACTGCGCGAAAGACACTCAACGTCTTGGCGGCTACGGATGTCGGTTTTAATCTGCCATCGCTGGGTGAAACATTGGCCGCTGTGCGTAATCTCAAACTTTCCCGCGATCGCGGCGTGAGCAGATAGGGTCATGCGTTCTCTATTCTGGTTATTGACGCTGGCAGCGTTAGCGGTTGGGTTGGCTGTGGCAGCACGCTACAACGCAGGGTATGTGTTGCTGGTGATGCCTCCCTGGCGCGCAGAGATTTCATTGAATTTTTTTCTGCTGTTAGCGGCTGCGGGTTTTATTCTGCTGTACTGGATAGTTCGACTGGTCAGTCACACCTTGGCGTTACCCCGGGCTGTTGCTGAATTTCGGCAACGGCAACGACTGCATAAAGCGACTGCTGCTCACTTTGAAGCGGCGCGTTTGTTGCAAGAGGGTCGCTTTGGTCACGCGCTGCGCAGCGCAGAAAAAGCTTGGGTCGATCACCCTGTCCCCGGTGTCGCTGCCTTGCTTGCCTGGCGGGCGGCACATAATCTGCGCGATACGGAACGTGAAGCCTTATGGGCTGACCGTGTGCGCGCGGCGGATGACCAGGGCTTCAAGGCTGCACGACTCATGCTGGAAGCCGAATTTGCTCTGGAAGAGCGCCGTTTTGCAGATGCGCGGGCCACCTTGCAGCTGTTGGCTCTGAATGGCGGACGCCACATTGCCGCGCTACGCTTGGCATTGCGTGCTGAACGCGGATTGGGGCATTGGAGTGAAGTCGCCAAGCTGGTGCGCCAGCTGGAAAAGCACAAGGCTTTGACACCGGAACAGGCGTTGCCGTTACGCAGCAGTGTGTTGCGTGAAGCACTGCGTGATCTGCAAGGCAATAAAGAAGGGTTATTGCATTACTGGCGTTCGCTGGATGCGCGTGATCGCGCAGAACCCTTGTTGGCGCGCGAAACAGCGCAAGCGTTGATCGCCGCCAATACAAGTGTTGAGGCACAACAAATTATTGAGC
Organism: Rugosibacter sp.; assembly: GCA_043731705.1. Lineage (GTDB taxonomy): Bacteria > Pseudomonadota > Gammaproteobacteria > Burkholderiales > Rhodocyclaceae > Rugosibacter. The sequence goes on along the minus strand of JAYTIQ010000032.1, from coordinate 2,835 downwards.
AGACGCTACAAAAGTATTGGGAAGACGATCTGGTATTGGCTTACGCACAATGCAACGGCGGAGATCTTATAGGGCGGATTGCCCAGGCAGAAAAATGGCTCGCACAACATCCCCGCGATAGTGCCTTGCTGCTCACGCTGGGGCGCTTATGTCGCCAGCAACGATTGTGGGGCAAGGCACAGAGTTATCTTGAAGCCTCGCTCGCCATTGTGCCGCAACGCGCGACACATATCGAGCTGGCGCAATTATTTGATCAACTGGAAAACTCGGCGCTGGCACTACGCCACTATCGGGCGACCATCTAGCCAGTCGCGCGCCGGTAAAAAATCCGTCATGAGTTTTTCTTCTGCACTACCCGTTTCGGGGTGCCAGTCGTAGCGCCACTTCACCAAGGGTGGCAGTGACATCAAAATGGATTCTGTGCGTCCGCCAGATTGCAAACCAAATAGCGTGCCACGATCCCAGACGAGATTGAATTCGACATAACGGCCACGCCGATAGGCCTGAAAATCACGTTCGCGCTCACCATAAGAGAGCCTGCGCCGACGTTCAATAATCGGTAGATACGCGGCAGTGAATTGATTACCTACGCTCTGCAGCAGAGCAAAGCAGCGCGCAAAGCCGCCTTCATTCAAATCATCGAAAAATATGCCGCCAACACCGCGCGCTTCATTCCGGTGTTTGAGAAAGAAATAGCGATCACACCAGGCTTTATAGTGGGGATGGATGTTGTCGCCAAACGGGGCGAGCGCATCGCGACATGCTTGATGAAACGCGGTGGCATCTTCTGCAAAACCGTAATACGGGGTTAAATCCATGCCGCCGCCAAACCACCAGACAGGCTCGCATCCCGGTTTTTCGGCAACGAAAAAACGCACATTCATGTGTACGGTGGGGCAGTAGGGATTCCGCGGATGCAGCACCAGCGAAACACCCATGGCCTCCCAGCGGCGACCGGCCAATTCTGGCCGATGGCTGGTTGCCGAAGCGGGCAGGGCATCACCCGTGACATGGGAAAAATTAACCCCGCCGCGTTCAAAAAAATCACCTTCTTCAATTAGCCGGGAAATTCCGCCGCCCCCTTCCGGGCGTTGCCATTCATCGCACCGAAACGGCTGGCCATCCACCATTTCTAGTGCATCGACTATTTGCGTTTGCAGGCCAAGTAAATAGCGGCGAACAGCGGCGATATCCGTCATAGTTCGGGCAGGGTAATACTCAACATGCGCTCAGTTTGCGTGGCACGAAAGGCGGTGAGTTTCGCGTTGAGTATGGCATCTGTTCCCGCCAGAATGGCAACGGCCATCAGAGCCGCATTGGCCGCACCCGCTTCACCAATGGCAAAGGTGGCCACAGGAATGCCTTTGGGCATTTGCACAATAGAGAGGAGTGAATCCATGCCTTGCAAATGTTTGGATGGCATAGGCACACCGAGTACGGGCAGGGTGGTTTTAGCGGCCATCACGCCGGGCAGGTGCGCTGCACCGCCTGCGCCGCCGATGAGCACACGCATGCCACGCTCAGCTGCACCTGTCACGTAATCAAACAAAACGTCGGGCGCGCGGTGGGCAGAGATCACGCGCGCCTCATAAGGCACGCCAAACTCTTTGAGAATTTTTGCTGCGGCTTGCATGATGGGCCAGTCTGAGTCTGATCCCATGAGAATGCCGATGAGGGGTTGCGAATTGCTCATGTGTTTTCCTTTATGAAGTTAAAAAAACAGGGGTGTAAGGCTAACGTTCTGCAGCTTCCAGGGTGTTGGCCAGCAACATGGTGATGGTCATCGGGCCCACGCCACCCGGTACGGGGGTGATCGCACCACAAATTTCGCTGGCACTGGCGAAATCGACATCGCCGCACAGCTTGCCGTCGGGCAGGCGATTGATGCCGACATCAATCACGATGGCACCAGGCTTGATCATCTCGCCCGTGATCATTCTTGGCCGTCCGATGGCCGCAATCAGAATATCCGCACGACGCGTGTGAAACGCCAGATCACGCGTTTGCGAGTGGCAGAGGGTGACCGTGCAACCTTGGGCCAATAACAGCAGCGCCATGGGTTTGCCGACGATATTGCTGCGCCCGACAACGACTGCTTCTGCGCCTGCCAGCGGAGCATTGATGGATGCCAGCATTTTCATGATGCCATAGGGTGTGCAAGGAATAAAGCGTGGCTTGCCCTGGGCGAGTGCGCCGATATTTTGTGCGTGAAACCCATCCACATCTTTTTCGACAGCAATGGCTTCGAGCACGGCATCGGTGTCGAACTGTTTGGGCAACGGTAGCTGTACCAGAATGCCATGCACCTCAGGATCGCGATTCAATTCGTCAATTTTGGCCAGCACGATGGCGGGATCGACATCACTGGCGAAAGTGAAATGCAAAGACCGGATACCGATTTTTTCACACGCGGCAACTTTGTTGCGCACATAAACTGCTGACGCTGCATCGTCGCCTACCAAAATTACCGCCAATGCAGGGATGATGCCGCGCGCTTTGAGTGTGCTGGCGCGGACGGCTAAATCGCCGCGCACTGTAGCGGCGAGGGCGTTGCCATCGATGAGGCGGGCTGTCATTGATCCGGTCTCCAGCGCCATGGGGGATTAACCTTGAGGGGCGAATAAAAGGGCGAATTATCCTTGATCGTGCAGTGAGCGTCCAGCCTTGATCGATTTGGGTACTGTTTTAGCCTGTTCAACGCTGATCCTGGCCGGTTACAATTCGGCATGAGCTTGCCTTTGTTGCGTATCACTGAACTACGCGCTTTTGAAACTTCCCACGTGCATGATCAGCCCTCGTTGATGGAACGGGCAGGGCATGCTGCGGCCGTCATCG
>JAYTIQ010000031.1:0-9402 GCA_043731705.1 Rugosibacter sp. | reverse complement strand
CATCGACTTTCGGTACATCAAACCAGAAGCTCGACTATTAGGCGTTGCGGCGAGCTCTGCTTCAACATGATGCATCCTCGCAAATAAACTAACAGGCTGAGGTATATCCAGCTCTGCATTCACAGAGGCCGTAAAAAATACTGTTGCCAATGCACCACTTAGTAGCACAAATATCCGGCTTTTCATAAAACACCCTTAAAAGAGTACCTCACACTGTAGCGATTACAAAAGACACAAATAAAAACGGCGGGTTAACCCGCCGTTTTTATGATTAAACCCAGAGTTACTTGGTCTCAGCAGCAGGTGCAGCGGCCTTCTTGGCCTTGCGGTGATGCTTCTTCTTGGCCTTCATAACAGGGGCTTTTTCAGCAGGAGCGGCAGCTGGAGTAGCAGCTACAGCTGGAGTAGCAGCTACAGCTGGAGTAGCAGGAGCAGCTTTTTCTGCAGCAGCAAAAGCGGAGGTAGCAATAAAACCAGCAACCAGAGTAGCGATCAGTTTGTTCATAGTAAATCCTTTCGATTATTTAAGAGTAGGTCTGACAACTGCCGATTTCTTGGAGTGTCTTCATATATAACGCATGGATTAATATCAGGTTGACGTGTAATTGTAATTTCGCGCCAACTCCCCGGTGATAACTTTTCTAGCGTCCACTCCCCAACTGCCCAGCGAACTAGCCTGAGTGTCGGGAATCCAATTTTTGCAGTCATGCGCCGAACTTGCCGATTTTTTCCCTCACTTATAACAATTTTTAACCATGAAGTCGGGATGCTTGCCCGATAGCGAATGGGTGGGTTCCGATCCCATAAATCTGACGGTTTGTCAATCAGACTTATTTCCGCAGGCTGAGAAATAAAGTCGCCTAAGTCTATCCCTTTCCTTAAAGGCTCTAAATCTGTCGCAGTAGGCATACCTTCTACTTGAGCCCAATAAGTCTTAAGTAACTTATGTCGAGGGTGTGCAATTCTTGCTTGCAAGATACCATCATCTGTCAGCAAGACCAGTCCTTCTGAATCAGAATCCAAGCGCCCGGCAGCATAAACATGTGGTGTTTTTATAAAGTCAGCAAGCGTCGGCCGTCCGCTCGGGTCTGTAAACTGAGTTAATACACCATAGGGCTTATTAAAAAGAATAAGGCGGCTCATGTACTAAAATTGACTACCGCGAAGATTGCCAAGGCACAATCCCGATATGGTCAGCCAGTGTCCACCTGCCTCCGCTGGGGATCAACGCACGCATCATCCCTGGCTGCTGGGAGGGTGATTTGATCAAGGTCGCACGCAATGCATCGCCCATCGGTACGCGGATCGATGCCACCACCGCAACTGCAGCAACCATCTTTGGCTCAGTACTGAACTACATCGATGCACAATGACACCTTTCCTTGACCTACGACCAAGTTGCGAAATAACTCGACAGAAGCGGTTTCCCGTGATTACTGGCATCGACGTCTATTTCGCCAATCCGTACAACCCTCGGCAGCGCGGTATCAACGAGAATACCAACGGCCTGTTGCACCAGTATTTCCCAGGATACACAATCTCTCCAGATTCTCTCAAATCGCGAACTCAATGCCGTCGCATGGCAGCTCAATATCCATCCGCGAAAAAGTTTCGACTTCGGATGCCCTGCCGAACTGTTTATACCTACGTCCTTCAACTTCTTTGAACATTCTCATCAACTTCTTGTTGAGCTTCGGACTTGAAACCGCCTTATTCCTTATTAGCTAATCTTCATACCCAAGATTAGCGTTTCTCCAGCGCCGACTTTTTAATTTCTACTGGAAATTGATCTCTTAAAGTTACCATCCATGCAGCTACTTCCTCTTCTGTCACTGACTGATCATAGTGCTCTAAAAGCTTACGGCTCTCTGGATATTCTTGACTTGGGTTAGCAGCTTTTAATGCAGTAATACGATAAATAATATAGCCATTACTGTGCGGGGTAAACCCAACATACGCTGGCAACTTATCAGTTTTTGTCTTGAAAATCGCTTGCAAAGCCTGTGGGGGAAAATCATGTGTATTGCTTTGGCTCAAAGTCTTCGATGCTGACCATTTCATATCGACCGCTTCGCCTTTCATCAAGCGGGACAACTTGTCTTGGCCATCTTTTATGGCTAATTTAATTGCCGCTTCATGGATCAATTCATTTTCAATTTTTTCTTTAACAGCAGCAAAGTCTTGTAAAGCAGCAGGTTTATATTCCAGCACCCGTGCTGCAACAAGCGTACCAGGAGAAACTTCTACGGCTTCGGTATTGTGCTTTTTCTTAATTGCATCCGCACCAAATAAAGCATCAGCCAGTTTTTTATTATTTAGCGGGAAAGGCAACGTATCTGACTTTGAAAGCCAACCTGTTTTCTGCACCGGCAGCTTCCATTTTTCTGCTGCAGGACTCAAGCTATCTGGCTGTTCATAGACCAAATTACCAAATGGTTCTGCTGCTTCCGCATATCGCTTAGCGCCCAATTCGCGCTTGAGTTCATCGGCAATAGCAAGCTTGACGTCATCAAAAGACTTAACGTGTTCCGGCTTTATACCGGTAACGCGAATAATATGAAACCCAAAGTCTGTGCGAATCGCTCTGGATGCAACTCCCTCTTTCAAATCAAATACGGCATCTTCAAATGGTCTTGTCATCAAGCCACGTCCAAACCAACCTAAATCCCCGCCTTTGTCTGCTGATTGAGTATCTTCGGAATACTCTTTGGCTAGTGCGGCAAAGCTGCCAGGGTTTTTACTCAGAGTAGTCAACAAATTCTCTGCTTTAGCCCTAGCCTTCGTGACTTCAGCCGTAGGCGCATTTTTAGCTACAGCAATCAAGATATGGCTTGCCCTACGCGATTCAGTTTCTTTATAACGACTGATGTCTGCCATGTAACGAGCCCTGACTTCTTCCTCACTAACTGATAGTTGCGTCAACAGCGCATTGGTACTTAGTACTAAAAATTCTGCACGAACTTGCTCAGGTAGCTCAAATTCCTTGGCATGTTCGGCATAATATTTCCGGGCCGCATCATGAGGCAACTTCACTTGATTGCTATAGTCTCCGTATGGCATCTGGGCCTCAACGACCTCACGCTGCTCTAACTTTATCGACAACCAACGACCTGTCGGCGTAACGCCAGGAATACCCGCTGCGGCAATTGGTAAAACAAGTTGTTGGACCGCAAGATCATCCCTCATACGCGCCTCAAACAACTCTTTATTTAGTCCCTGCGATGAGAGAGTCGCTTCATAGTTGCTTTTGGAAAATTGATTATTTTCCTGAAACTCAGGGATACTCGCGATAGCGTTTACTAGCTCACCATCGCCCACAGTAAGCTGAGCCTTTCTTGCTTGCTGCGCTAATAGCTTCTTGGTAATCAGAGAGTCCAGCAACTGCCGGCGCACTTGGGGCGTATCAAATAATGCAGAGTCAAAATTACCGCCGGATCGAGCACGCAAGCGTTCATGCTGCTGGTTCAATGCAGAAACAAACTCTTGCTGGGAAATTTTAACCTTACCTACTGTAGCTACCTCATCCCCGCTTACACTATTTTGAATGTAAGACTCAACCCCCCAGAGCGCAAATGGGATTGTTATTAGAACAAGAAACCCCTGAACAATTCTTTTGTTGTTACGGACACTATCGAGCATATCTGGAAACCCCGGATGAAATAAAGGCGAACTTCAGTTCGCCTTTATTCTATGGTGCTGACGGGCTCGAACTTTGGCCCGTAACACCCTTGCATACACAAATTAAAGAATTCGAACTTTACAGTTACCGCCAAAGTTACTGGCAAAAAACTGTACTGGCGATAATTTTACATCACATCAGACTTGATTATGCCCTGCAGCACATTGTATCAGGCTGCGAATATCCTCAACCCGCCATGCCGTAATGCGTTCGCCTAGCGTTCGTACAGGTTGTGGGTAGCGTTTGGATTTAACGCCAGCCCACCAGGTTGATTTACTGACGGGAATCAGTGCTGGGATAGGCGGATCGGCTTTTGGGTTGCCGATGATTTGCTGCAGTCTAAGGTATCCAGTTTCAGGAAGTGTATGCATGATGGATTACCCCCGCGAAGCCTTGCGGTAAGCCTCAGCCTTTTGATCGAGAATCGTTTGATCAAGACCCGCAATGCCTTGCGGATAAGTGCCGAGCGTGTTGTATTGTCGAGCTTTGACCATAGCTTTTGATTCAGAAGTTCATCGAAGCTCAAGCCTTGATAGCCTGCGATCCGCTGATAATAATCATACAAGTCTTTAGCCAAGCCGCTATGCCCTTCCAGGCGATCATCGATGCCTTCCCGTGCCATGTAGGACACCAAGACACTGAACGCCATAGAGAAGAGTTTCTTGTCACTCGGAACACGCGCCGCCGAGAATTGCCGTGACAATAGCCCACCTTCGCTTTCCCAATCAATCGAAGAAAGATAACCCCACAGCGGATGAATCGGCCAGCGGGAACGGGTTTGATCGTCAGGATTCGGCAAGGTCAGCTTGAGCCATTGCGTTGTAGCGTAACTCCACAGGCCATGAGATTGCCCAGAGTACTATCCAGCTTTTTTAATCCGAGCTGCATCAGGACTTCACGGCGTAGCTGAAACTCTAGACGCCAGACCTGCTCATCGGATTTAAGTCCGGCTTGTTCCCACAAAGGAAGCAAGTAATACGCGCCGATCTTTGCGGCCTGTAGCTGCTTGTAATACAGCCAGGCAAAAATGACACCACCCCGACCCACAACCCAGCCGGTAAAGATGCCATCCTCAGAATAGGAATCGACACCTCCGCCACGGGTAACCCAGGATGCCCGATCCCATTCCATGTTGCCTGACCAGACAAAATCTACATAGCAGTCGATGCGGCTAACGTTGGCTGGTTCGAAGGGGTCAATCAGTTCATCAATGACCATTTGCAAGGCAATGGCAGCTTTCTCCGGGCCGACGTGGGCGAGATAGCTACTACTGATCTTCACATAGGCAGCAGGCAGCTTAGTCGATCGAGAGAGCTGAATACGGAAGGCATTGTCTTCCAGAAGAAAAGCAAACCCCCTGGGCGCCATACTCTTGACCTCGAACAGATGATCACCGAGGGGATACTGCGCCAGGCTTTGTTCTGCTGGGTCAGCAGACTGCGCCAGAAGCTTGAGAACAGTCAGGCGTTCATCGACTTTGGGGAGCAGTTTGCCAGGGTAGGACAGATAAAGACTATCAACACCCCATCGCAGGGCTTTGAAATACTCTTTATTGCAGTTATTGGATACTGTGTTACTAGGTTGCGTATCCTGTTCCGCCCCAACTCGACTTCCGGCCGGGCGCTGCGCGCCTCGGGCGGAAGGTCGAGCCGAGGCGGCTTCTTCTTGCGCTGCTAATTGAGACAGTTTGCCAGGTGACTGGCGATCTTTGGATTTCATATCCATTCCTTTGAAGGACGCCAGGCATGCCGGCTTGGCTTCCTGGAACGGATACGGATTGTTTAGATCATTGGCTTATCAGTCGACCACCTGAAAATCACAATTCAGGTGGTTGCAATTTACGAGCGGCTTGAATGTGTTTGCGAAGATTCTTAAGGGCCCCTGCCGAATTGGGGTAGAGCCTGGTGCGAATGAACAACTGTTCTAAATCTTTATCAGTGAACTGATCAAATCCCATTGAACGCAGGGCGACGATGGAATAGCGTAAGTCCTGAATAGCCACCATATGTTTTTTACTAGGGCCTTTGAGCGCCTTCCGTAAGCGAAGGAAGAAAAGCTTGTCGTTGGTCAGTTCTGCCCTGGCTAAGCGATCCGCAAAAGTAGGGCAAGTCAACGATGATCGATCAATCTCTACCGCATGAAACAGGGCATCGTCATCGCCATTCCTAGCCTGTTCGACGAGATGCCCCATAGAGCAATGGAAAAGCATGATGGCCAAGATGTTTCGCTGTAGAACTGTCGCCAGCCAGATCAACCGCTTAAACTCGATCTTTTCCTCGTTGTCATCTAGCCACTGATCAAGCGCGGAATCCTCATCCCCCCACCTTAAGGCGCTTTCCTGGGGGTCTTCCGAGCGACCGACCTCGATCACTTTCTCGTGCAAGCCCACCATGATCACCAAGAAGGCAATCTGTTCCACGAATGGGAATTCGTAGATTTCAGCCCAGGTATGATCATTGAGACCGAGTATCTCTTTCAGCTTCTGGGGGTTATCACGCATTACCTTGGTAATGTCGTCCCGCCCTTTACGAAGCTCGGGGAGAGTCTTAACCAAACGATGGAATTGGTCGGGCGTAAGTTTGCCTAGTTCTTTTTCTACAGGCATCGAAAATACTTAGTTAGTAATGACTGCTTTCGACCCGAAACCGCCAGTCGATTTTCTCCGAAGCGGACGTTCCAATGCTGGAATCTGTGAGCAACTCGCTCTTGGGACCAACCGGAGAATTCAAGAGAATTTTAGGACGCGTTTTCAGAACTGCAATAAAGTGAAATTATTGTGCGAATGCATATCCGGATTTCGTGTTTTTAGCAACATACATCGCTTTGTCTGCTTTCTTGATCAAACTATCCGCAGTGGTACCATCTTTCGGAAAAATCGAGATCCCGATACTGGCGCTTAAAATGAGTTCAAGTCCACCGACATCACATGGCTCTTGAATCACTTTGAGGATATTTTGCGTAATCAAAGTGATATCTCGTTCATCACGAACCTCCATTAGCACGTACAAAAACTCATCTCCGCCGTGACGGCAGACGGTGTCGTCAACACGCGTATTTTCCTTTAGCCGCTGCGATATGGTCCGTAATACGCTGTCGCCAGTGTCATGTCCGTACGTATCATTGATGCCTTTGAAACCATTCAGATCCATGAACATCACAGCCAGTGTCCAGTTATGGCGTTTTGCCTGCGCCAAACCATGTTCTAACCGATCATTAAACAGCACTCGGTTCGGGAGGCCAGTTAAAGGATCGTGAAAGGAGACATGGCGAGCCGCTTTTTCCTGCTTTTCAGCGGCGGCCAATTGATGTTCTAGCAAGTGCCGCTCATTGACCTCATTTTCTAATGCCTGATTCACGACCAATAACTCTTCGGCAGCCTCTTCCACTTTAATTTCTACAGTCTTGTTTTTTTGAATGGCATTTTCAACCTCGGGCAGCGAGCCTCGCTCTGCGATCTCTTGCTTGAGGACCTTATTCACCGTTGACAACTCTTCGGCAGCTTCTTCCACCATGCCCCTGACGTGCTCGCTTTGAACTAACACGTTAGTCAAGGACTTAACGGGCTTGGTGCCATTCTGAATTTTTGTTTTCGGCTCGGTTGTCATGTAAAGATACTGTCGGATGAAACCACAAGTTATACACCTTACAATAAAATTTTGCGAAGGTTTACGTGGGAGAAACCAGTTTATGAGTTCGACGAAGATCCCAAGAGGCAAGTCCAACTCGCCATTAGCCACCATCAATATCTGACGCTTCTTCAGCGTTACAAAGAACTTGGCGTGGGTGCTGGCGGTGGGGGCGAAAGCATTCCTTTCGACATCGATAGCCACATCACCGAAATCGACACCGGCAAGATCGACGCCGACTACATGAACTCGCGCTTTGCGAAGTATTTGAAAGTCCTGCAAAGTGAAGACGAACAGGCCAAGGAAATCACCCTGGCCGATTTGCACCGCTCTTTTACATCGCTCTCCCAGGAAGACCAAAAAATTGCTGAAATCTTTCTCCACGACATCCAGCGCGGTGATGTGCAGATCGACCCCAGCCGCACCTTCCGCGATTACCTGACCGACTACAAAACGGAGGCCAAGAACAAAAAAATTGCGGCCATCGTCTCTTATCTCGGTCTGGACCAAGCGAAGCTCATCGCCCTGATGAACACCCACGTCACTGAAGCCAATCTCAATGAATATGGCCGATTTGACGATCTGCGGGAAACTGTCGATCAGCAAAAGGCAAAAGCCTACTTTGAAGGCTTAGAAGGTAAAACGCTCCCGATGTTCCGGGTCAATATCAAAGCCGCCAAGCTGCTGAGTGACTTTCTTTTAAGGGTGGTATTGAGTTGAAGAATGCAAGTTAAGAAGAAGTCACATGGAGGTACAAGACCTTCAATTCACCCACAGCTGTGGTTCGGGTGCCGTCCTACGCTGCTGATGACCAGCAGCCATTGACCACTGCCAGTGTTTGAACGATAGGTAACCAGTGTATTGCTGCCCGATTCTGCGCAACAGACCACCGGCCGCAATGGCCGAGAAGCGGTCATTGCCGAAGGCGACCTCGACCGTCCGCTGCTGGCCGACAGTTGCCTGTCGAGTTGGCATCATAACCATACATTCCTCTACGACAAGCTGTAGATCGTAACAATTGGCAGGCCACTGGCCCTGATTTGTGACTGAGGATATCTTTATCCGGCCCTCGGTTGTAAGCTTCTCAGAGTTCCAATGTTTACTTATGGTGATCAGGCCATAGTTACATGCCTCGAAAGGAGAATGATATGTTTTTTGAATTTGGTGGCATTTTGTTGTTGGTAGTAGCTGTAATACTCCTGTCTTCCGCAATCTGGATCTTCCGCGAGTACGAACGTGGTGTTGTGTTTTTTCTTGGGCGATTTCAAAAAGTGGCGGGGCCGGGCTTGGTACTTATCATCCCCGCGATCCAAAAAGTCGTGCGTGTGGACCTGCGCACCGTCGTGCTCGAAGTGCCGACGCAGGACGTAATCTCGCGCGATAACGTGTCGGTGAAGGTAAGCGCGGTGATCTATTTCCGGATCACAAACGCGCAACATTCCGTTATCGAGGTCGAGGATTATCTCAATGCGACCAGCCAGCTTGCGCAGACCACATTGCGCTCGGTGCTCGGAAAACACCAACTGGATGACATGCTTGCTGAGCGCGAAAAGCTCAACACCGATGTCCAACAGGCACTGGACGCACAGACCAACTCTTGGGGAATCAAAGTCTCCAATGTTGAAATCAAGCAGATCGATCTTACCGAATCTATGATCCGCGCCATCGCCCGTCAAGCCGAAGCGGAACGCGAGCGCCGCGCTAAGGTGATCCATGCCGAAGGCGAATTACAGGCTGCGGAGAAATTATTTCAGGCCGCTGCAATTTTGGCGAAGGAGCCACAGGCGATCCAGTTACGCTATCTGGAAACCTTGACGGTGATCGGCGCTGACAAAAACACTACTATTATTTTCCCCCTCCCGATGGATCTGGTATCGCATTTCCTGAAGAAGCAGGGTTAGAGGCGGCTTTTGAGGAAATTTTCGATCGTCCGGTTGGTGCTGAAAGTGGACTTGCCATATGTGTGACTACTAGGGGGTGTTAGCGCGTTAGGGCGATCCAACGATTAAGGTTAGATCGTGATCGCGAAGCGAGCCACGATCTGAACCGTTTGTTGGACGAGCCCGGCTGGCTCACAAACGCTATGCAAATATCTCC
>JAYTIQ010000030.1:0-8503 GCA_043731705.1 Rugosibacter sp. | reverse complement strand
CACAAACTGCCGGTGGCTGCCTGCGCGATACTGCCTGCCGCCCACCAGCATAAGCACACCGGTATCCGTTGGCTGGTTTGGCATGCTGACCACTCCCAGCAGACATTCCCCCGCGCACTCGAAGGTGACAGGCAATTCGTTCGGCTCAGGCAGCTTATGCAGCGTCATCGCTGCCCTCCATCAATAGTTGCACTGTCGCCGTGCGCAGGGCCGGGCAGTCTTCTGCTTCGGCGATTTGCCAGAAAGCAGCACTCGGTACCACGGCGCAACGCACACTCGCGCCTTGTTCACGCCATGCGGCGGCGACGGATTCCAATGGGGGCGACAGCGCGAGTAGCGTGGCATTACCTTGCTCAGGCGCCTGCCAATGCTTAAGCTCAACACAGCTCACGCGACGCGTATTGGCAGGCAACACAAGCTGCGCCGCAGATAAGCCGGCAACCAGCTCAGACGAAATGCAATACCCGGCAATCTCGGTTACCGGAGTATTTTCTGCCACAGGCGCAGCTTCATTTTCACGCACATTTCCATAATTTTCCAGCGCCCTGGCCGCAACCTCAATGCGCCGAAACTGACGCCAGTATGCCGCGCCCGACAACACCGGCTGCCAGAACAAAAAGTTCACAGGCTCCTCCAGCGCACTCGCAGCCTCAGCCGCTAACAAACACCCCGCACGCAAGCCCCAGAAAATCAGCGGCTCGGTGCTGTCGGTTGGATGGTGGTTGATGCGGTGCGACTGCATCCAGCGCGCCGCCGCGATAATGTCCGCTAGCCAGGCCGACCAACGGGCCTCGCTGAAATCTCCGGCACTATCGCCGCACCCTGATAGATCAATTTGCAGCACTGCATAACCCTGCGCTGCCAGCGCCCGCGCCTGCAACGCCACCGTGCGCCGCGAAAAATTCATTTCTTCGGCAAACGGATGAATGTACACAATCGCACCGCGCGCAACAGCATCCACCAGTACCGGCGGGTGGTAAAGACAAAAACATGAACGACCGCTAACGTCGAGAAAAAAAGGCTGCATTGTCACTGAGATTGACACAGCCATTTTTTGCACAGTACTGACCAGCGTTTTGACAGCGTAGCAACCAAGGTAGCGCCTTTACCGCGTTGGCAACAAGCTGACTTTATGCCGCACAAAATCGAGCAGCGAGCCTACCGTGGCAAATAAGCGACCTTCAATTTCATCATCGGCGATCAGGACACCAAACCGTTCTTCCAGTCCGGTGACGAGATTGATGATCGTCATTGAATCGAATTCCGGTAATGCGCCCAGCAAGGGGGTCTCGGGGATAAACGCCAACGCTCTGCCACGCAGGCCGAGCGTTGCATCCAGAAGGATTAGTACTTCTTTTTCAATAGTCACGTGAATTTCCTGCAGGGAAAGGGGCTCAATGGATAAACAATGGCGAATTTATTTTTGGGATTATACGTAGAGCATGCATCTGTAACCCGCTCAGGTAGTGCAAATGGCAATATGCCACGCACCCACTGTCCGAGTAAACCCAACCATTCATGCAGGGTATACCAGCCTGCATAGGCGGCTGTGGCACCCGGCAAGAAATCACTGAATTCCGCCCCCTCGCTGCCACCGGTAAAAAAAGCCGTTGGCGCGGGTATCACCTCCAAGCCTTGTGCGGAAAACTCGTTCATCGCGCGCCGCATGTGGGCGGCATGGGTAACCAGCACAATGCGCTGAATGCCTGCAGCACGAAGAATGGCTGCGGAAAACCTGGCATTGTCTTTCGTGTCCAGCGAATGGGTCTCCTGCCAGCGCGACTCAATGTGAAAATCTTCGCGCAGGCTCTGCGCCATCGCAGCAGCTTCACTCGTCTTGCCAGGCGCAGCACCTCCGCTGACCAACACCGGCAAACCACTCTGCCGCGCCAAACGCGCACCATAGCGCAATCGCTCCAGCGTGATCCGGTTAGGCACAGGGTTACCATATTCAGGCATATTCAGCCGCTGCCCACCACCTAGAATCACAATCACCTGTCCACGCGACAAGTCGACCTTGTGTAATACGGGGATGCGCTCCAAGGGTGCAGACAGCAGATCAACCCCCGCTGGTGTCGTTAACAGCAAGCTCACTAAAACACCACCCCACGCGAGGGTTTTGCCCACGCCAGGCTGTCGCCGATAGCACAATAAGCCGCACACAATCATCAGAAGTGGCAGCAACGGTGGCAGCAGCAACACTGAGAGCAGTTTTTTCAACAGAAAGAGAAAATCAACTGGCATGTGCGGCTAATCCCTTTGACTTGTATTGTACGAGAAGGAAGTGTCTGATTATCGCAGCAACCAGGCAAGTTCATGTTTGCGTCGCGTCTAGGGTAGCCAGCAGTTCCAGATCGTCTCCCGCAAAATCCTGCTCGACCAAAGCACGCTGCTCTCCAACAACCTCAGTATATTTTTCTGAGCTATTTGCAGGCTGCCGAATAAATACGGCAGCCTGCCCTGTCTGTTCGCCAGACACGCAGGGCAATCGTGCCTGCACATCAAACTGCATGGATAATTCAGCTATCATTTGCCCCATTTTGTTATCTGAACAAACCACTCCATGAAAATTACCGTGATTGGCTCAGGCTACGTCGGCCTGGTTTCGGGCGCCTGCCTCGCTGAAGTCGGCAACGATGTGTTGTGCCTGGATGTGGACGCCAATAAAATCCGCATCCTCAACGAGGGCGGCATTCCCATTTATGAGCCGGGCCTGGAAGCCATGGTCAAGCGCAACAAAGAGGCTGGCCGCCTGCGCTTCACGACGGATATTCCCGCAGCGGTGGCACATGGCGATATCCAGTTTATTGCGGTGGGCACGCCGCCGGACGAAGATGGCTCGGCTGATCTGCAGTATGTGCTGGCCGCCGCCCGCAACATCGGAACACATATGACCGGCTACAAGGTCATTGTCGACAAATCAACCGTGCCCGTGGGCACTGCTGACAAGGTACGCTTGGCGATTGCCGAGGCACTCGCCGTGCGTAATGCCACAACCAATTTCAGCGTCGTCTCCAACCCGGAGTTTTTAAAAGAGGGCGCGGCGATCGACGACTTCATGAAGCCGGACCGCATTGTGGTAGGCGTCTCCGATGATAAAGCGGCTGACATGATGCGCCAGCTCTACGCGCCCTTTCAGCGCAACCATGAACGCCTGATCGTGATGGATGTGCGCTCGGCCGAACTGACCAAATACGCCGCCAATGCCATGCTGGCCACGCGCATCAGCTTCATGAATGAGCTGGCGAATCTGGCAGAAAAACTCGGCGCGGATATCGAACTGGTGCGTCAGGGTATCGGCTCCGACCCGCGCATCGGTTATCACTTTCTCTACCCCGGCTGCGGTTATGGCGGCTCATGTTTTCCCAAGGATGTGCAAGCGCTGGTGCGCACCGCGCATGCGGCCGGGCAAGACCTCAAGGTGCTGCAAGCGGTGGAAGACGCCAACGAAGTGCAAAAGCACGTGCTGGCGAAAAAAATTGTTGCGCATTTTGGTGAAGACCTCTCCGGCAAGAAAGTTGCCTTGTGGGGGCTGGCCTTCAAGCCGAATACCGACGACATGCGCGAAGCACCGAGCCGTGTCCTCATCGCCGAGTTGTTCAAGCGTGGCGCGACGGTGCGCGCCTATGACCCCGTTGCCATACACGAAACCCAACGCATTTACGGCACCGAACCACGCCTTGAATATGCCCAGAACCCCATGGATGCGCTCGAAGGCGCAGACATGCTGGCGATTGTGACGGAGTGGAAAGAATTCCGCGCACCGGATTTTGCCGCCATCCATGCCAAGCTCAAAACACCCGTCATCTTCGATGGCCGTAATCTCTACGACCCTGCACATGTCCGCGCTGCGGGACTGATTTATTTCGCTATTGGACGTCACTAGTTACAACCACCGAGACGCGCTGCAAACAGATAGCAGACCATGATCGTCCACCGCTTTGATGACTTTGCCGCGTTTCGGGCGGCCATAGGCGAAAAACCCGCAAAGCAGGCCAGCGATCATGGTACGTTTTTTCAAACCACCGACTGGTTTGAGTTGCTCGCACAACATGGCCTGCCCGCAGGTACGCCTCTGCAATGGCTGCTGGTCACACACGATGGATCACCGGTTCTTGGCTTACCGTTGATTCAGCAACCCGGCAGGCTCACCAGCCTGAGCAATTTCTACACGCCACTATATGCACCGGTGATAGGGCACAACGCTTTGAACACCGCCGATTGGCCGGTGGATTCTGTGCCCGCACGCGCACTTGACGCGATCACTCATTTTTTGCGTCACGGCGATTTTTTTACAGCACGCCCGGCCAGCATTCAATTGCAGCCGCTCGACACCACCGACGCCTTTTATCCCGCCATGCGTAGCGCGCTCACCACGGCAGGTTATGCAGTCGACAATTATTTTTGTTTTGGCAATTGGACTCTGCCCTGCCGTGGCATGCGCTTTGCCGATTATTTTGCACAGCGCCCTTCGGCCTTACAGAACACCGTGCACCGTGCACGTAAAAAACTCGGGCGCGCGGGTGCATGGAAAGTGGACATTCACACGCAGTCGGGAGAGTTGCTCGACGCGGCGATCGGCGCTTTTGAAACCATCTATCAACGCAGCTGGAAGCCTGCTGAAGCCTTCCCTGATTTTGTGCGCAGGCTGTGTGTTCTCGCTGCGCAAAAGGGCAAACTGCGGCTGGGCGTGTTGTCACTCAATAGCGTGGCCATTGCCAGCCAGATATGGCTGGTGGATCAGGGCAAGGCATTCATTTTCAAGCTCGCTTACGACCCCGATGCCGCACATTACTCGCCGGGTTCCCTGCTCACCGCTGCCCTGATGGAACACGTGCTGGATTTTGATGCCGTAGATGAAATTGACTACTTGAGTGGCGATGACACCTACAAGCAAGACTGGATGAGCCATCGCCGCGAGCGGCATGGGCTGATTGCGTTTGACCTTGCCATGCCGCGTGGCATTTTCGCCGCCGCGCGCCACTATGGCGGGAAAAAGCTCCGCGCTTGGCGCGCAGGTAAAACGACATGACCAACATGTTGTTACCCGAGCTCATCCGCAACGCTGCGCAGCGCACTCCGCAGGCTCTGGCATTGATTGATGGCGCACAAATAGTCACCTATGCCGAGCTATGGCAGCAAACCGAACAGTGCGCGCAAGCACTCGCAACGCTGGGCTTGATGCCCGGCGAGCGCGTTGCGGTGTATCTCGAAAAGCGGCTGGAAACCGTCGTGGCCTGTTTTGGCACGGCCCACGCCGGCGGCCTCTTCGTACCGGTAAACCCGATTCTGCGTGAGAAACAAGTCGGCCACATTCTGAACGATTGTCACGTCGCGGTACTCGTCACCTCTGCTGCACGCCTAGCCTCTCTTGGGTCTGTGCTGGCGAATTGCCCTGCGCTGCGCCACCTCGTGCTGGTGGACGACTTATCGACTGGCCCTGATCATCACCGATGGTCAGAAATCATGACTCATGCATCCGGCACCGTATTGCCAGAGCCGACTTATTCGACCATGCCGAAAAACGCCGATACCGACGCGGCAGCGATTTTCTACACCTCGGGCAGCACCGGCAAACCCAAAGGCGTGGTGATCTCGCACCGCAATTTCGTGATCGGCGCGCAGAGTGTCGCGCACTATCTGGATAATCGTCCGAACGACCGCCTGCTCGCTGCCTTGCCCTTGTCGTTCGATGCCGGATTCAGCCAGCTCACCACCGCCTTTCATGTCGGCGCCTGTGTGGTGCTGCACAACTATGTGCTGCCGCGTGATCTGCTGCGTGCCTTGCTTGACGAGCGCATCACGGGCCTGACCGCCGTGCCGCCGCTGTACATCCAGCTCGCGCGCTGCGACTGGCCTGCGGGGTGCGCCGATGCACTGCGCTATTTCGCCACCACCGGCGGGCGCATGCCGGGCGACACCCTGGCGCGCCTGCGCGAAAAAGCACCGCATGCCAAACCTTTCCTGATGTATGGCTTGACCGAAGCGTTTCGCTCGACTTACCTGCCACCTGAAGAAGTGGACCGGCGGCCTGATTCCATCGGCCGAGCCATTCCCCATGCCGAAGTGCTGGTGCTGCGCAGCGACGGCGCGCTGTGTGATGACAACGAACCCGGCGAGCTCGTGCATCGCGGCCCGCTTGTCACTCTGGGTTACTGGAACAACCCGGAAGCCACCGCCGAGCGTTTCAAGCCCTTGCCCCCGCACCTTGAGCCAGCGGCGGCCGAACGCGCCGTCTATTCAGGCGACACTGTGCGACGCGACGCCGAGGGATTTTTATACTTTGTCGGGCGGCGGGATGACATGATCAAAACCTCGGGTTATCGCGTAAGCCCTACCGAAATTGAAGAAGTGCTCTATGCCAATGAACTAATCGCCGAGTGCGCCGCCTTTGGCATGCCACATGACACTTTGGGCGAAGCGATTCATCTCGTTGTCACTCTCGTTGCAAGCGCCGCTAGCGAAACTGCGTCGGCCGTATTGCTCGACGAATGTCGCCAGCGTTTACCCGCTTACATGGTGCCTGCCACCATCACCCTTTATCCCGGCCCGCTGCCGCGCAATGCCAATGGCAAGATTGATCGGCGTACACTGGCCGCTAGCTTAGCCACTGCCCGGCAGAAAATTTAACCCCATGACCATTCTGTCCTTTCCTCACGATGCGTACGCCTTCGGTGGCCGACCGATTGCCCAATTAGCCGCTGAACATGGCACGCCGCTTTATGCCTTTGACAGCCAGCGCATCACGCAGCGCATTGCGGATTTGCGCGCCGCGCTGCCGCACGCCATGGGCATTCATTACGCCATCAAGGCCAATCCCTTCCTGCCTTTGGTGCGCTTGATCGCCGGGCTGGTTGATGGCGTCGATATTGCCTCGGCCGGTGAGCTTGATCTGGCGCTTAAAGCCGGCATCGCACCCGAGCGCGTGAGCTTTGCCGGACCGGGCAAACGCGATAGCGAGCTGGCGCAAGCGGTGGCGGCCAAGGTGTTGATCAATGCCGAATCCGCAGGGGAACTGCTGCGTCTGGCAGCGATTGCACAACGCCAGGGGTGCCAGGCGCGTGTTGCGCTGAGAGTGAATCCGGCATTTGAACTCAAAGGCTCGGGCATGCGCATGGGCGGCGGGCCGCGGCCGTTTGGCATTGACGAAGAAATGATTCCCGAGCTTCTGGCTGGCTGGTCGCGCTTTGGCAACCACTTGGCATTTGAAGGCTTGCACATTTTTTCCGGCTCGCAAAATCTGAATGGCGAAGCGATTGCCGCAGCACAACGCGCGAGCTATCAACTGGCTTTAAAGCTGGCGGCGGATGCTCCGGCGCCAATCAGAACGCTCAATCTTGGCGGCGGCTTCGGCATCCCTTATTTCCCCCACGAATCTGCGCTTGATCTAACCCCGATCATTGCGGCATTAAACGAGATCGCGTTGGACGCCGTACAGCGGTTACCGCAGGCGAAACTGCATCTGGAACTTGGTCGTTATCTGGTCGGCGAAGCGGGGATTTATGTCACGCGCATCATCGATAAAAAAATCTCGCGCGGCCACACGTATCTTGTTACCGATGGCGGGTTGAATCATCATCTGGCCGCCAGCGGAAATTTTGGCCAGGTGATCCGCCGCAACTATCCCGTGGCGATCGTTCCCGCGCCGGATGTGAAAAAAGTCGGTGTTGGTGACACGGCAATAAGCGCCTCTACCAGCGTGGTTGGCCCGCTATGCACCCCGCTGGATCTGCTGGCCGATAACGTTGCCCTGCCCCACGCAACGCCGGGTGATCTGTTTGTCATTTTCCAGTCCGGAGCCTATGGCGCCAGCGCCAGCCCGCAAGGCTTTCTCTCGCATCCGGCCGTGCTCGAAATGCTGATATAAAAATCTTTTTCGACCACCAATCTCACTTTGATGGTGTATGAAGCTGTTGACGAGTCAATGGCTTCGCTCTTGCTGGCTCTTCGTCTCCAGACGCAACCATGGATAGTTCACCAAGGACTGTCAGCGCCCCCCCTTTTTTACCGAACTGCTCCACTCGTAGCGCCTGTAACTCATCCTGCCTGTGGGCCAACAGACGCCAAGGAACACACCCCCTCCCTTACCCCGGCTCCCATGCTAGCATTGCATTGTACACATCAAAATACAAGAGACCGCCCATGGACACTACGACACTAACTTTGCGCGTTCCCTCAGAAATGAAGGAACAGCTGGACAAACTGGCGAATGCCACCCATCGCTCCAAATCCTATCTGGCCGGCGAAGCCATCCGTCAATACCTGGACCTTGAGGCTTGGCAGATCGGCGAAATACAGCAGGCCCTCAAGGAAGCGGATGCCAATGATTTTGCGTCCGATGACGAAGTCGATGCCGCCGTGAGGAAATATGCAGGTTAAATGGCTACGTCGAGCCTTGGAGAACCTTGACGAAGAAGCGGCCTACATTGCCAAGGACAGCCCGCGCATGGCGGCCGAGTTAGTGCGGCACCTGCAAGACAGTGTTGCTATGCTCGCAGAGCAT
>JAYTIQ010000029.1:0-3707 GCA_043731705.1 Rugosibacter sp. | reverse complement strand
GGGAAGGCCCACGGCATTCATCACTTCGCCGAGCAAGGCTGCCGACTGAGGCGACTCTTCGGATGGCTTGACCACGACCGTATTGCCACAGGCCAAAGCGGGCGCTACTTTCCATGTCATGAGCAGCAGCGGGGCATTCCACGGACAGATGACGCCGACCACGCCCACGGGACGGCGGACGGAATAATTCAGTGCGCCTTTGCCATCAGGTGTTGCCATCTCGTAAGTTTCGGTCGGCACATTCTTTACCATGTCGGCAAAAATCTTGAAGTTGGCCGCGCCGCGCGGCACAAAGGCATGGCGCGCGACAGAGGCAGGCATGCCGGTATCAGCGGTTTCGGCGTCGACAAAATCATCAAAGCGCCGTGTCATTTCGTTGGCAATGGCATAGAGCATGTCCGAGCGGTCGCTCGTCGGCATTTTTGCCCAGCTGCCGCGCAACGCCGTGCGGGCTGCGGTGACGGCGGCATTCACGTCCTCGCGCGAGGCTTCGACGACGTTGGCGATGACTTCGTTATTCACCGGTGAGCGTTTTTCAAATGTGTTGCCTGCTGATACGAATTCACCGTCAATAAAGTTGCGGATCATTTTGGTACTCATCGTGCTCCCCTTGTAAGTATTAAAGTCATGTGAGAATTAAAATTTAAAAAATGGATCTTGGCAAGTTAAATCCGTCATTTCCAACGCTATCTTGCGGCCACAAAAAGTCGGCGCTGGTAATACGCCGCGAAGCCTAGAGTCCGGAGGGTGTTACTAATAAAGCTCTGTTGATATACGCAGATTATCTTGTTACAAACTTGAATCATTGTTTATTTCAGCCCCGACGGCGAAAATCACCCGGACGAAAACCCAGCAACGCGAGAGTGGCAAAGTAACTAAAGCCGCCACCGATGACGATCAACGTGAGCTTCAGCAAACGCTGCTTACTACCCATCACTAGCCAGCTTGCATCATTGCCGACACTCAACCAGAGCACGGCACCGAGCACACCTAGCCCCAGTGCGAGTTTCCAGATGAATTTGCCCCAACCCCCTAGCGGCAGGTAGGCTCCGCGATGGCGTAATCCACGCCACAGCAGCGCGGCATTCACACACGACGCTAGGCCGATGGATAAAGCCAGCCCGGCATGTTTGAGCCAGCCAATGAAGACCAGATTCATCAATTGGGTAAGCAGTAGGGTGAATAAAGCGATTTTTACTGGCGTGCGAATATCCTGCCGTGCGTAAAAGCCGGGGGCGAGCACTTTGACCAGAATCAGCCCGGTGAGCCCAATGGAATAAGCCACCAGCGCTTCGCGCGTGCGCAACACGTCGAGCGCCGTGAATGCGCCATGCTGGAACAGCGTGGACAGCAAAGGCACGGCCAGCAGCGCGAGTGCAAGAGAGGCGGGCAGCGTCAGCATCAAGGTGAGCCGCAAGCCCCAGTCGAGCAGGGCGGAAAATTCGGTCGGGTTGCCACTGGCATGGGTACGCGCCAGACTTGGCAGCAGAATGGTGCCTAACGCTGCACCCAGCAATCCGGCAGGAAACTCCATCAACCGATCCGCATAGTAAAGCCAGGAGACGCTGCCGTTTTCCAGAAATGAGGCAAAGATGGTGTTGATGATCAGGCTGATTTGCGAGACAGAAACGCCCAGTACCGCCGGCCCCATGAGCATGAGGATGCGCTGCACGCCGGCGTCGCGCCAGACAGGAGCAAAGCGTGGCAGCATGCCGATCCTTGCCAGCGCGGGGATTTGGATGGCGAGTTGTAATGCGCCGCCAAGAAAAACCGCCCAGCCCAAGACCACAATGGGCGGGTTAAACCAGGGCGCGGCGAACAGCGCCATGCCAATGAAAGATAGATTGAGCAGCACGGGTGTGAAGGCGGGCAGGCTAAAACGATTCCAGGTATTCAGAACGCCCGCAGCGAGCGCGACCAGCGACATGAACAGAATGTAGGGAAAAGTGATGCGCGTGAGTTGCACTGTCAGTTGAAATTTGTCCGGATCGGCCGTGAAACCCGGTGCAAAAATAGCAATCAGAATCGGTGAGGCAAGCATGCCCAGCACAGTGACAACAATCAGAATCAGAAACAGGATGCTGGCGACGTGGTCGACCAGGCGTTTGGTTTCTACGTCCCCTTGGCGTGCGCGATATTCCGCCAAAATGGGCACAAAAGCCTGCGAGAATGCGCCTTCGGCAAACAAGCGGCGCAACAGATTTGGCAGGCGGAAGGCGACGAAAAAGGCATCGGTCAGCGGGCCGGCGCCAAAACTTCGCGCAATGACAAAGTCGCGCACGAAGCCGAGAATACGGGAGAGCAGGGTCATGCCGCTGACAGTGGCCAGTGTGCGAAGCAGATTCATGGGGGTTGTGTCGGAGTTATGTATGAGGATGCGTATAAAATGAATGAAAGGCCGGGCCTATTCACCATTTTCTCATGACTACTTCATTATTCACGATTATTTTTCTCTCAGCGTTAGCACTATCAACGATGCTTCAGTTATGGCTGGGGGTGCGGCATATGCGCCATGTGCGTATGTGCCGGAAAGAAGTGCCTGCGGAGTTTGCTGCCCAAATCACCCCGGCTGATCATGAGCGCGCTGCCGATTACACCGTGGCTAGAGGGCGCTTGGGGCTGATCGAGATTGTCCTTGGTGCGGTGCTGTTGCTGGTGTTCACGATGGGCGGGTTGTTGCAGGCGATTGACACTGGGTTGCGCGCTGGGCTGGGCGCTGGGTATGCGCATGATCTGGCACTGTTTGCCAGTTTTGCGTTGGTGGGCTTTGTGATTGGCTTGCCGATGAGCCTGTATCGCACGTTTCGGCTGGAAGCGGCGTTTGGTTTTAACAAAATGACGATGCGACTATGGCTGGCGGATTTGCTCAAGGCGAGTTTGTTAGCTGTCCTGATAGGTGCGCCCTTGCTGCTGGCTGTTTTGTGGTTGATGCAGATGATGGGCGCAAACTGGTGGTTTTATGTCTGGCTGTTCTGGATGAGTTTTAATCTGCTGGTTCTGGTGCTGTATCCGACTGTGATTGCGCCGTTGTTCAACAAGTTTTCGCCGCTGGCGGATGTTGCGCTAAAAGATCGTATCGAAGCCTTGCTGAAGCGTTGCGGCTTTGCTTCTTCTGGGCTGTTCGTGATGGATGGCTCAAAGCGTTCGGCGCATGGCAATGCGTATTTCACGGGTTTTGGTCGCGCCAAACGTATTGTTTTTTTCGACACGCTTCTGGAAAAACTCGCGCCGCAAGAGATCGAGGCGGTGCTGGCGCATGAGTTGGGACATTATCATCATCGTCATGTGCTAAAACGGATTGCGCTGCTGGCGGTGATGAGTTTTGCCATGCTGTGGTTGCTTGGCCAGGTGATCGATCAGCCGTGGTTTTACGAAGGGTTAAATATCGGTGCTGGTGACACGGTGAATACGGCCCATACTGCGGTGGGCTTGCTGTTATTCTCGATGGTGCTGCCGGTTTTTCTGTTTCCGTTAGCACCGTTGACCTCAGCACTTTCGCGGCACGATGAATATGCGGCCGACGCCTATGCGGCAAAGCAAACGGCAGCCGACGATCTGGTGGCGGCACTGGTTAAGCTCTACCGCGATAATGCCGCGACGCTGACACCTGATCCGCTCTACTCATTGTTTCACGACTCGCATCCACCTGCCAGCCAACGGATTGCACGTTTGCAATCTCTTTGAATAAGAGGAAAAGGAATGATGGC
>JAYTIQ010000028.1:0-8310 GCA_043731705.1 Rugosibacter sp. | reverse complement strand
GAACGGGGCGAGCTCGCTTAGTGCGCCCCAAGCCGTCATGTAAGGCATCCAGACGGCAGCGGCTTCGATCTCGTTAAGTTCTGCAGGGCGCATTAACAGTGCGGCGCTGGGCACGATCGCGGATTCAGCACAAACGCCATAACACGTCATCGAAAATTCCGGAAGTATGCAAACGGGGTCACCGACTTTAAAGCCGCTTTTTGCGTCGCCCAGAGCTTCGATGATTCCTGCGGCTTCATAGCCAATGCGTGAGGGGAACACGGGCTGCTCGATATAAGTGCCCGAACGAAAAGCCGCCTCGGCACGATTCAAACCAATACTTTGAATACGAATACGAGCTTCGCCTGGACCAGGCTCACCGATGGTTTCGTCTTCAATTCGCAAAACTTCAGAACCACCAGTTTGATGAAATCGGACGACGCGTGTCATTGTTTTCTCCCTTTGTATTATTGAAATAACCTTGTTGTAGTATAAATCCTGAACTATATAAGATCTCATTGCCGTATCACCAGCGCCGACTTATGAAAGGGGCAGCATAATGAACCTTATGGATTTGCAGGGAAAACGCATCCTCGTGACACAGGCCGATGCATTCATGGGGCCGGTTCTATGCGAGGTATTGGCAGAATGTGGTGCAAAAGTTGTCGCCGATACAGGAGCATTACTCACGTCAGAGCGTATTGCATCTCTCATACAAAAGGCTGGGCACATTGATGTCCTGATTGCCAATCTGGCGATTCCAGCACCGAACACGCAGGCGGTTGAGGCTACCGATGACGAATGGGAGTCAGTCTTTGCGCATTTGGTGACGCCCTTGCCACGGCTGGTCCGCGCGGTGTTGCCGCAGATGATCGAGCGTCGTGCGGGCAAGATTCTGTTGATGGGAAGTGCCGCTGCGCTACGCGGCATGAAACGCCGCTCGACTTACAGTGCGGCACGGGGTGCGCAATTGGCCTATGTTCAATCGGTAGGTGTTGAGGTGGCGCCACTGAATATTCAGATCAATGCCATTGCGCAAAATCTGGTTGAGAATCCGACGTACTTCCCCCCGGAAGTACAAGCACTACCAGCCTTTCAAGAGCGTATCAAATGGGAAGTACCGCTGGGTCGCTTGGTGAGCGCACGTGAGGATGCAAGTTTTGCTGCTTATTTATGCACTACCGCTGCGAATTGTTTTGTGGGCCAGATATTTCCGGTATGCGGCGGCTGGGTGCCGCGATAGCTGGCAGCAGAGCGTAAAAGAGGCGAGAAATAAAGCCTCAGTCTAGGTGACAAAATCGTCCTGCAACAGTTGTGCAAACTGAGCAATTGGCACCGGTTTACTGAAAAGATAGCCTTGGAAATGAAAGCAACCTTCGGCTGTCAGCAAGTTTTTTTGTCCTATGGTTTCCACTCCTTCGGCAATGACCTCCAGATTGAAACTTTTTGCTGTCGCGATGATGGTACGCACGATCGCTCTATCCTGTGGATTGGTCTCAATGTCATTGACGAAAGACTGATCGATTTTTAACTGGTTCAACGGCAACTGTTTGATGTATTGCAAGGATGAGTAGCCCGTGCCAAAGTCATCCAGTGAAAAACGGATTCCTATGGCTTGTAATTGATGCATTTTGACAATAATGCCTTCAACATCCGTTGCCAACATACTTTCAGTGAGCTCTAATTTGAGCTTTCGAGGATCAATCGCATGATGCTCGACTATGGCATTCACCTGAGAGACAAAATTGGGATGCAGAAATTGCCGGGCACTCACATTGACTGCCAGTGTTAAATTCCGTGTTGCTTCATGCTGCTGCCATACTTTGATTTGAGCACACGCGGTATTCAGCACCCACAGTCCAATAGGCACAATTGAACCGGTTTCTTCTGCCAATGGAATAAATTGCAAGGGTGAAACCAAGCCCTTTGTTGGATGATTCCAACGTATCAGGGCTTCTGCACCTTGTGCCTTGCCCAATTTATCTACCTGAATCTGGTAAAACAACACGAATTGGTCGTGCTCCAAGGCATCATGCAAATCGCTTGAAAGACTGGCTTTTTCAGTGACGCGTGCTTCCATTTGTGAATTGAAAAAATACAACGCATCCCGACCTGCTTGTTTAGCGTGATACATCGCTATATCAGCCTGCTTTATCAGTGTTTCTGCCGAGAGTTCATGTTTGCTTTTGAACAACACAGCACCAATACTCGGCGTGGTACGTTGCTCTTTATTATTTAAAAGGTAAGGGGCACGGAGTGCTGCAAGAATTTTATCGCCCGTAGATCCTGCCTGCTCTGCGGCTGTTGCAGGGTCTTCGCGCAAATTTTCGAGCATGACAACAAACTCGTCACCGCCGAGTCGCGCCACAGTATCTTCATGCCGAACGCAAGCAACCAATCGCAAGGCGACGTGGTGCAGCATCACATCGCCAGCAGCGTGCCCCAAGGTGTCATTAATACTTTTGAAGTTATCCAGGTCAATAAATAAAAGCGCACCATGCCTGCCACTGCGCGAATTGGCAGACAACACTCTTTTCAGTCGATCCATCAGCAAACGACGGTTGGGCAAATGGGTCAGCTCGTCATAGTAAGCGAGCCTGAGCACTTGCTCTTCCACTTTGGCACGTTCAATGGCAATACTAGCAAGCGTGGCTGCTTGATTGATGAGTGAAATATCGGCGCTGCTGGGACGGTGCGGTTTACGGTAGTAAATGGTGAAGGTACCCAGCACCTTGCCAAGAGAAGACAGTATCGGCTGTGCCCAGCAGGCAGCCAGTCCCGCGCGCGTAATCAATGGTTGGTAAGGCACCCAGGTCGGATCTTGTGAAAAATCTTCCACGACAACTAATTGGCCCGTAAAAGCGGCTCTCCCGCATGGGGTTGCATCAGGACCAATGACGATGCCGTTTATAGCGCTAGTGAAAAAGTCTGGCAGTTGAGGCGCCACACCATGCCCGAGATGCTGGCCTTCGCCATCCACTAAAAGAATGCTGCCAAGGCTATCTAAAATTAGCTGCTCTGCGGCTACCACGATAGCTTCCAGAGTGTGGGGCAAAAGCAATTCTTTTGTTAATAATTCGAGGATATCTCCCCGAAATTTTTCTGTGCGTTCTGCTTGTTTCCGTTCGGAAATATCACGTACTGTCGCTTGAATACAGAGCTTACCATCAAGCTCCATTGTGTTAAGCAAAACTTCAGTAGGGAATATGTGTCCATCAGAAATGCGTAGGTGTAGCCACTCAAATTGGCAACGCCCCGTTTCCATCGCCCTTCTGATGTATGTATTTGCAAGCGTAAAAGAGTCAGTCCCGCAGAGTTGCGTGGCGGGTGAGAGCTGGCTTGGGTGTAGCTTTTGAAACGCTTCAGCCGTAGCGCAACCAAAGACTGTTAATGCTGTTTTGTTGCAATCGAAATATCCCTCAGGGCCGTACAGCAGCACTGCGTCACTGGTATTTTCAAACAACAAGCGGAGCCTGGTTTCGGATTTTCGCAAAGCCTCTTCCGCTTGCTTGCGGCTAGTCAGATCGCGCCAGAGAGAGTGCAACATCTCTTCACCATTCATGACGATGCGGGTAAGCATTACCTCAATGGGACGAATGGATCCATCGGCATGAAGATGGATCCATTCAAAACGATGTACCCCAATCTTCGAGGCAAACTCTATCATTTTGATGGCTTTTTCATGTGAGGTACTACCATCAGTCTGAAAGACTGGAGATAATTCCTCGGGGGTACGATCGATCACGGATTGTTTATCTGGATAGCCGAGTAGTTGCCATGCAGCACGATTGCAATCGACGATGAGCCCATTTTTTTTGCACAGAAAACACGGGTCACCCATTGTTTCGAACAGCGTGCGAAAAACAGAGTCTTGAGAAGTGGTTATTTGGCTCATACTGATACTAAATATTTTTGGTTTTATTTCTGCTAATGAAGCACGACGGTGGCCTGCTTTAAAAACATTCGTGACTATATAATTTGCTTAGTTCAAGCAGCAGCAGATTAGCTATCAAAAACCACTGAAGTGTTTTTTGCACAAAAATTTATTGGTTTTTTTAGCGCGTGACTGGTTTGTAGCGTATCCGCTTGGGTTTGGCACCTTCTTCACCCAGACGTTTCTTTTTTTCATCTTCATATTCCTGGTAATTACCAGTGAAAAAGCTCCACTGCGATTCACCTTCTGCGGCCAGAATGTGAGTGCAGATACGATCAAGAAACCAGCGATCATGGCTGATGACCAGTGCGCATCCGGCGAATTCAAGTAGCGCGTCTTCCAGCGCGCGCAGGGTTTCCACGTCCAGATCGTTGGAGGGTTCATCGAGCAATAGCACATTGCCCCCAGTCATCAATGTCTTGGCTAGATGCAGCCGACCGCGTTCGCCACCGGAAAGATTACCGACCAGTTTTTGCTGATCGCCACCCTTAAAGTTAAAGCGACCGATATAAGCGCGGCTGGGGAGTTCGACTTTGCCAATAGTGAGGATATCGGCACCATCGGCAAGCTCATCAAATACGGTTTTTGTACCATCAAGGCAATCGCGGCTTTGATCAACATAGGAAATTTTGACTGTAGGGCCGATAACGACATCACCGGTATCGGGTTTGTCTTGCCCGGTGATCATTTTAAAGAGCGTGGATTTACCTGCACCATTGGGGCCAATGATGCCAACAATCGCACCAGCGGGCACGGTGAATGAAAGATTATCAATCAGCAGCCGGTCACCAAAACCTTTGCTGACATTGTGAAATTCGATCACTTTGTCACCCAGCCGCTCGGCGACGGGAATAAAGATTTCATGAGTTTCGTTGCGCTTTTGGTATTCCTCGTTGGAGAGCTCATTAAATCGGGCGAGACGGGATTTGCTCTTGGCTTGGCGCGCCTTGGGGTTGCTGCGCACCCATTCGAGCTCTTCCTTCATGGCCTTCATGCGGGCGTCCTGCTGCTTGGATTCGGTTTCCAGCCGGGCTTCTTTTTGCTCTAGCCAGGAAGAGTAATTGCCCTTCCACGGAATACCATGGCCGCGGTCAAGCTCGAGTATCCATTCGGCGGCATTATCTAAAAAGTAGCGGTCATGAGTTACCGCCACCACGGTGCCAGCGAAGCGCGTGAGGAATTGCTCCAGCCATTCCACCGATTCGGCATCCAGGTGGTTAGTCGGTTCATCCAGCAGCAGCATGTCAGGCTTGGAGAGCAACAGCTTGCACAACGCCACGCGGCGCTTTTCACCACCAGAGAGCTTGTCGATTGTGGCATCCCACGGCGGCAGGCGTAGTGCATCGGCGGCCAGATCCAGCTGGTGCTGGGTATCGCTGCCTGAGGTAGCGAGGATGGCTTCAAGCCGTGCCTGTTCTTCAGCCAGTTTGTCAAAGTCGGCATCCGGCTCGGCATAGGCGGCGTAGATGGCCTCCAGTTTGGCTTGGGCGGCCATGACTTCGCCCATGCCTGACTCAACTTCTTCACGTACGGTTTTGTTCGGATCCAACTGAGGCTCTTGCGGCAAATAGCCGATGTTCAGGTTAGGCATTGGCGTGGCTTCGCCGATGATATCTTTGTCAATGCCCGCCATGATTTTCAGCACAGTTGATTTGCCAGAGCCATTCAGGCCCAGTAAGCCAATCTTGGCACCGGGGAAGAACGAAAGAGAAATGTCCTTGAGAATTTGACGCTTCGGTGGCACGATCTTGCCGACGCGATTCATGGTGAAAACGTATTGAGCCATAAGGGTTTCAGGTACTGAGAGTAAGTAAAAAATTAAAAAACGGAAATCTTTTCGATTGCACCAGCTTTACCCGACGGTGAAGTAGGGAAGGGATGACTATTCGTTTGTGCTGAAGATCAATATGGCTTACCAAAGACTATTAACTTCGACCGACGAAGCATCAATCAATAGTTGATCTCCATCGATTTTAATAGGGTAACTAGCAAGGTTGTAGTCCGTCCCGTTGATTCCATCACCATTCTGCAAATCAAATTGCCACATGTGTGCAGCACAGGTAAGCAGGTTATTGCTCAGGTAGCCATCAACCAAGGAGCGTCTTTGATGAGGGCACAAGCCTTGATAAGCCTTGATTTCATCTAAAGCATTACGCACGACAATGACCGGTGAGCCATTGCTTGTCATGAACTCTTGAATTTCATTAACTGGTAATGCACTAACCAGACAGATTGCCTCCCAACTCATTTTTCTCTACCTTGAAATTAAAGAAACCGGCCCAACGATGATGTCGCTGGGCCGGTAACAGGGTGTTGCGTATTTTACTGACTATTTTTTTCCGCCGTAACGAACCTGTCTGCCACGATTATGTTTTGCAGCCATACGCCGCCACATCAAGCAATAGCCGTCAATACGGGAAAGATTTTCTTTTTCGCCAAAAGCGTAGCCAGCTTCAGAGTAAGCACGCTGTGTGCCTTCATTGGCACGCACATCGCTCTTATTGAAACCCTCATATTCAAAATATGACCAGCGTGTTCTCACGTCATGTTCAGCCTTGAGTGCCTCGCCTTCGGAAGACACTTTTTTCCCCCACGCCATGATGTAGCGATGATGTGTTTCGTCGATCGGAACATACCATTCATAGTGCATGTATTCAGCCTTTAGAGACCCAGGGTCAGCCCCCCAGGGGCCAAGACCTAAGCCACAAGGCAGTACCAATGTTGCTTCCATTTCTCCGAATGGAATACTGCCTTTCTCTGTTAGTGGATCAAAGGCCGAGCGAACATAACCCACTTCGCCTTCACATTCGATCTTGTATTCAAACACCGGGATAACCTCTCCAAAAACGTCTTTAAACCCTTTAGGTCCCGGACCTTCAAGAGGGATAAAGCCTTCGTAAGGATTATCGCCTTTCGGCATTTCAGCGAGCAGTAGTGGCTGTTTCCAATACTTGAGCAAAAAGTCCTCTTTATGCATAAAGACATGATTGAATTCTGACGCGGAGTCAGCAGCGATGCGCCAGTTGGAATGTACTTCTTCGTTATGAAATGGCACGATATGCATGTCTGCATCAAGAAAGCCAGGTTGCAGATCATCAATAAGCGGCGTGGGTTCAATGTCACCAATGAAGACGAACAACATGCCTTTGATTTCTTCAACCGGATAAGAATGCAACTTCAATTTGCCGATGAGTTTGCTTTCCGGATCCGACGGAATACCGATTAAATCACCATTTTTCAGGTTATACGTAAAGCCGTGAAAGTGGCATGTAATGGTGTTTTTAGTGAAGGATTCAGGTTTTGCCGAGAAACGGAAACCCCGGTGAAGGCATTCATCACGAACCGCATAAACACAGCCATCAACACGCTTAAACAGAATATCTTCGCCCAGGATCGTGAGCGTCTTGAATTCGGTTTCCCTCACATTTGCACTAAACATGGCGGGATACCAGTGATTGCGAAAGCCGAGCTCGGCATCTTCGTATGCACAGGGCTCACCCGGCTTTGTGGTGGGTAGAGAGCGATTCGAAGCGGCAATATCAACAGGTTTATTCATTTTCAATACTCCTCCCAGAGATTTAATGTGGTGCTTCTATTTTTTGAGTTTATTTAAAGCCAAGAAACCATAGTGTCTGCCGAGTGAATTCCTCTGGATGCTCGATCATCACCCAGTGCCCGCACTCGGGGATGATATGCGCGCTTGCCTGGGGGATTTTTTCAATGAGATCAAGAGTTCGGTCAAGCGTAATAATGACATCATTTTTTCCGGCAATGATAAACACCGGGCACGCAACAGAGGCAAGCTCTTCGTCAGAATAAGAAAGACCATTCTCGCGCACCCAACCCATGGCTGCTTTATTCGCAGCGATAGCCGATGGCCGACTGGCAGAGCGCTGTCGGCTGGCAATTTGCTCTTCGCTGGCTTCGTAGCCATGCGCAAGAAGCGCAATAATGCGCCGCATGCCTTCGGTTGTGCCGTCATACGCAACCAGCGGCGCCATCACCGGGCCACGCTCACGCAGGATCGACAGGGGCATATTGACCGCTGCACCCATCAGAATGAGTTGCCTGACCAAATCCGGTCGTTGCAACGTAACGCCCATGGCGGTTGTGCCGCCCATTGAGTTACCAACAATGGCGACAGGGCCAAGCTTCATCGCTTCAATAAAGTGGATGATATGGTCGGTTCTGGCTTGCTGGGTGTAATTGAATGTGGCCGGATCGGGTTGGTCGGTTTCACCGAAGCCGACCATATCGACCGCAATGGTGCGCATATGTTTGCCAAAAACAGGCAAAGTGTGGGCAAAGTTGGAAACACCATCGGCGCCAGCACCGCCACCGTGAATCAGGAGCAAGGTTGGGCCTTGACCCATTTCAATATAACGCGTTCGAATACC
>JAYTIQ010000027.1:0-1838 GCA_043731705.1 Rugosibacter sp. | reverse complement strand
AAAGCCGTAAAGTGGGCAAAAAACAGTCTATGGCTCACGGCGGCTGGCGTGCTGGCCATTTCGCTGGCAACCCCTTGGGTGAGCAGCCGAATTTTCGATAAATGGTTCAGCTTTCCGAATGTCCTGATGCTGCTGCCTATCCCCGCCATGACACTGGTTTTGTTTGGTGTGATTGCGCGGAGCCTGGCGCGTCTGCCTATCAGGTTTGCGCAAAAAAATCAGTATGGCGCCTCTGTTCCTTTTACCTGCACAGTCGGCATTTTTCTGCTGTCTTTTTATGGCCTAGCCTATAGTATTTTCCCCTGGCTGGTCATTGATCGCATGACTATCTGGCAGGCCGCCAGCGCCCCCGAA
This sequence comes from Rugosibacter sp., assembly GCA_043731705.1. Lineage (GTDB taxonomy): Bacteria > Pseudomonadota > Gammaproteobacteria > Burkholderiales > Rhodocyclaceae > Rugosibacter. The sequence goes on along the minus strand of JAYTIQ010000027.1, from coordinate 1,484 downwards.
GCGTTGTTAGTGATTTTCTATGGCGTAGCCCTTGTGCTGCCCGTCATCATTGGCTACACGGTATTTGCCTATCGCGTTTTTTGGGGCAAAGCCACCAAGCTCAGTTACTAACAAATAACGCCGCTTCCAGCCGCGCCCAGGCCGATTCAGTATCCGGCAAGCCAAAGCGCAAGGCGGCTGGTTGGGTAAAGCGCCGCACCAGAATGCCGCGTTGAGCGAAGTGGTCGTAAAGCGTTGCGGCCTGACCCGCACCTTCATGGCAAGGCACGTATTGAAACAAGGCTGTGCCCCCGCCGGGAGCTAAGCCATAACGCCGCAATAACGCAGCCAGCCGTGCGCTGGCCTGGCGCAAATGCGCGCGCTGATTGATCTGCCACGCCGTATCTCCAAGGCCGACTTTTGCGGCAAAGCGCGCGGGGTTCGCCAGCGGCCAGGGGCCGAGCAGGTCTTGCAAGCGGCGCAAAATGCCGGTGGCCGCAATGCAAAACCCGACCCGCGCACCCGCCAGGCCAAAGAATTTTCCCAAGGAGCGCAGGACAATGACATTTTCAGCAGCCCCCGTCCCTGCCACGGCCGAGAGCGAGTTTTCAGCATTCACATCGGCAAAGGCCTCATCCACTACCAGCCAGCCCTGATGTTGCGCTAAACGTTCAGCGGCGGCTAATAAGGCCTCGCGTGAAAAGACGTGACCATCGGGATTATTCGGGTTCGCCAGTAGGATCACGTCTGCCTTTTGTTGCAGTACATCCTGTGCCGTGCATTCAATCACCTCATGCCCCGCAGCTGCCCAAGCGGGGGCATATTCGCCATAGCTGGGGGAAAGCACCGCGACGCTGCCAGGAGAACGCAAGCGCGGCAAAGCCATGATTGTGGCTTGTGAACCATTCACGGCGAGTAAATTTTGTGCCCCGTAATAAGCACATGCTGCGTCGTGCAAGCCATCGTCTTCTTCCGGCAGACGCTGCCAAACAGACACCGGGATATCAGGAATGGGATAAGTCATCGGCGCAATGCCCGTGGATAAATCAATCCAATCGGTCAAAGGGACGCCAAATGCCTGGCTCGCTGCTGTGAGCTTGCCGCCGTGTTCAAGCAAAAGCGAATTTTCCTTGGCTGAACAAAAAACCCACAATGCTCAATCCGGCAATCACGGCCAACCACGCACTTTGCCCGCAGACGACAAGTGCGATGGCACGCTCAATATCCGCCGGACACGCCGTGTTACCAGCGCCGACTTTTGGACGTGTTTCCACTTGCCCGTGATACATCGCCGCACCACCCAAGCGCACATTGATCGAGCCCGCACCCGCCGCAATCACCGGCCCGGCATTCGGACTCTCCCAAGCCGCAGCTTGCGTACGCCAGCAATAGAGCGCCGTCCGTGTTTTGCCCAGAAGGGCATAGGTCAGCGCAGTAAGGCGCGCAGGAATAAAGTTCAGCACATCATCTATTCGCGCTGCTGCCCAGCCAAAATAAATCCGCCG
>JAYTIQ010000026.1:0-3730 GCA_043731705.1 Rugosibacter sp. | reverse complement strand
GGCTACGGCATGTTGGTGGGGCCGGCGGCAAGCAAAGAAGAAATCCGTTTATTCCGCGAAAAGATTATTGCTGAACCCGCGCGCTATATTGCGCAACCGACTTTGGCTCTATCCACCTGCCCGACGTTTGTGGAGAGCGGCATTGCGCCACGGCACATTGATTTGCGGCCGTTTGTATTGTCCGGCAAAGACATCACGATGGTGCCTGGAGGATTGACCCGTGTGGCGCTCAAAGACGGATCTCTGGTGGTGAATTCTTCACAGGGCGGGGGTACCAAGGATACCTGGGTACTGGAGAACTAAGATGCTCTCATCAACCGCTGATCACTTATTCTGGATGGCACGCAGTATGGAACGTGCCGAAAACACGGCACGGATGCTGGACGTGACGTATCGCATGTCGTTGTTAAAGCACTCCATGGATGTGTTCAATGAGTGGCGGGCCATGTTGTCGATCAGCGGGTTGCATGAAGAGTATGAAACGCGATATTCGGAAGTTACCCCGACGAACGTCATGCATTTCATGACGCTTGACGAAAAGAATCCGGGCAGCATTTTCAGTAGCATCAACAAGGCGCGAGAAAATGCTCGTGCCGTGCGCGGGGCGATTACCTCCGAAATGTGGGAGGCGCTTAATCATACCTGGCTGGAGATGCGCGAAAGGCAGGCGCAGGGTATTTCTGAAGACGGTATTTCCGATTTTTTCGAGTGGGTCAAAGAGCGCTCACACTTGTCGCGCGGGATTACCTATGGCACCTTGTTGCAGGATGAGGCGTTCCATTTCTTGCGGCTGGGTACATTTCTTGAACGTGCGGACAACACCGCACGTATTCTGGATGTGAAATATCACGTCTTGCTACCGAGCCTGGCCGATGTGGGGGGCGCTGTTGATTACTATCAGTGGAGTGCCTTGTTACGTTCGGTGTCGTCTTTTGAGGCTTATCGTAAAACCTATCGCGATGTCATCACGCCGATGCGGGTGGCAGAGTTGCTGGTCTTGCGGGCCGATATGCCGCGTTCGCTGGCAGCTTGTATGCAGGAAGTCGATCGGCTGGTGCAGCAAATCAACGGTCCGCGATCTGGCGAATTATCGCGTTGCTGCGGGCTGCTGCAAGCCGAGTTACGCTTTGGCACCGTCGATGGCATTTTTGAAAAGGGCTTGCACGAATATCTGAACGAGTTTTTGGAGCGCATCTATGAGCTGGGTGACTTGATCAATACGACGTATTTCTGGCCTACTGATGAATGAAGAATATGTGATTTTGGGCTTGCCGTTCTGTTGGCGTTCCGCTATGTTTGCCATTTTTGCCTGAACCAAAATTTGCCATGACCTATTGTGTTGCCACCATGATTGATGCCGGGTTTGTTTTTGCTTCTGATTCAAGGACTAATGCCGGTGTGGACAATATTTCCACGTTTCGCAAGATGAAGATATTCGAGCAGCCCGGTGAGCGGGTGCTGATGATTGTTAATTCCGGTAATCTGGCGGTGACGCAAGCGACCATCAACCATCTGGAGCAAGCGATACGGCGTAATACCGAGCCCCATCTCTTGAGTGTTCAGTCAATGTACGATGTAGCCGAACTGGTTGGTGCATCGCTACGCGAAGTGCGCCATCGCGATGGCCCGTTCCTCATGGAAAACCATATTGACTCTGGCGCTAACTTCATCGTTGGCGGGCAGATTGCGGGCGAAGCGCAGCGCCTGTTCATGGTGTATGCCGAAGGTAATTTTATTGAGGCCATGCCGGAGGCACCGTATTTCCAGATTGGCGAGGTGAAATATGGCAAACCCATCATTGACCGGGTGATTACCGCCAGCACCAGTCTTGATGATGCGATCAAATGTGTATTGGTTTCATTTGATTCGACCATGCGTTCCAACCTAACCGTTGGTTTGCCGATTGATCTGGCATGTTATGAGCGAGATACGCTGCATTTGTCGCATTCCCGCCGGTTTGATGAAAACGACCCTTATATGCGTACCTTGAGCCAGAGCTGGAATGAAGGCGTGCGCCGCGCTTTTGCGCAGTTACCGAATTTTGAATGGAACTAAAAACGTGCTGAGTTCGCCGGTAGGCTGATGCTTATTCGACGTCGCGACGCCGTGGAGAAAAGTAAATGACTATTCGCGTCGCTCTGAACCACCAAAGTGTTTACCGTTTTGATCGCCCGGTCAAGCTTTGGCCGCATGAGATTCGTCTGCGGCCGGCGATGCACAGCCGCACGCCGATCCTCAGTTATTCGCTGAATATCCAGCCCACGCCCCATTTCATCAACTGGCAACAGGATCCTTTTGGCAACTGGGTAGCCCGTTTGGTTTTTCTGGAAAATGCAGAAGCCCTGGAAATAACCGTTGATCTGGTGGCTGACATGACAGTGATCGATCCCTTCGATTTCTTCATAACCGAGGATGCCGAGCATTTCCCTTTTGTCTATCCGCCTGAATTGAAGCGTGAGCTGGCACCGTATCTGGAAACCGAGACGGTGACGCCGATATTCAAGGATTGGCTGGGGCGTACCCGACGCGAGTTGCTCAATCGGAAAATGCGCACTATCGATATGCTGGTGGCAATCAACCAGCGAGTGCACCGCGACATTGCTTACATCGTGCGCATGGAGCCTGGCGTGCAGACACCTGGGCAGACGCTTGATTTAAGCCGTGGTTCCTGCCGTGACTCTGCCTGGTTGCTGGTGCAGACCTTGCGGAATTACGGGTTGGCGGCGCGCTTTGCTTCGGGTTATCTGATTCAGCTGGTGGCTGACGTGAAGGCGCTTGATGGCCCATCCGGTACAGCAGTCGATTTCACCGATCTGCATGCCTGGGCTGAAGTCTACGTGCCTGGCGCTGGCTGGATTGGTCTTGATGCGACCTCCGGCTTGCTTGCCGGCGAGGGGCATATCCCGCTGGCGTGCACTGCCATGCCGGCCTCTGCTGCACCAGTGATCGGCGCGACTGGAAAATGCGAGACCCATTTCGATTTTTCCATGCAGGTCACTCGCATTCACGAAGACCCGCGCGTCACCAAACCCTATACCGATGCGCAATGGCAGGCAATTCAGGATCTTGGCCATCAAGTGGATGCCGAGCTGAATAAAAATGACGTCAGGCTCACCATGGGCGGTGAGCCCACCTTTATTTCCATCGACGACATGGAAGGTGCAGAATGGAATTTCACTGCGCTATCAGAAAAGAAAAGCGAGTTGTCTCGTGATCTGCTGGTACGCATGAAAGATACACTGGCACCCGGCGCGCTGCTGCATTTCGGCCAGGGCAAGTGGTATCCCGGTGAGCCGCTACCGCGCTGGGCGCTTGGCTGCTACTGGCGTGTGGACGGCCACCCGTTATGGCATGAGGCGAAACTGCTGGCGACCACGGCCCCCAGCGTTGCACAGACCGTGCAGGATGCGCAGCGCTTTATCCATCATCTCGCGCAACTGCTGGGGCTGGATACCGGGTTCGTGATTCCGGCGTATGAGGATGTGATCCATACCATCGATCAGGAACAGCGCTGGCCGAAAAATTTCGATCCGCTATTGGCTGATTTGAAACAGGGTGATGAGCGTCGCCGCATTATTTCGCTGATCGAGAAGGGGCTGGGTGAAGTGGCGGGCTATGTGTTGCCGCTCAAGCTGGTGCCGCTGCCATCGAAGGCAGCGGGGGAACCCGCTAATGGGGTAGGTCACCGTGTCACCGGCGCCGACTTTTCTTCAAGCCCGTGGCCGTTACG
>JAYTIQ010000025.1:0-16150 GCA_043731705.1 Rugosibacter sp. | reverse complement strand
TTTTCCAATGTTTGCACATATTGCGGTGGCCATCGCATAACTGTTGCTTTAAGCGCACCAAGGTACTCAGCGTTTATTGCGCCCCGTTTGCATGAACTGGTCGAAGCTAGCCTCGGCAAAGCGTGCCCACAATACCTGCTCATCACGAAACGCGGCATAGTCGGCATAGATTTTTCGCCAAGCCGGATTTTTGGCGGATAGCTCGCTGTACAGCGCCATCGAAGCGTCATAAGCGGCTTGCATGATTTGCGGGCTGAAGCGATGCACCTGCGTGCCTTTGGCGACCAAGCGTTTTAACGCCGGGGGATTGACCACGTCGTAGCGCGCCTGCATGTGCACATGGGCGTGCGACGCGGCCGTTGTCAAAATGGCTTTATAGTCGGCAGGCAGTTGCTCCCACGCTTTGGCATTAACGTACAGCGAGAGCTGCGGGCCACCTTCCCACCAGCCGGGGTAGTAGTAATGCTTGGCGACTTTATAAAAGCCGAACTTTTCATCGTCATACGGCCCTACCCATTCAGCCGCATCGATCACGCCCTTTTCGAGCGCTTGATACGTCTCCCCCCCGGGGATGCTTTGCGGCACAGCACCCAGGGCAGCGAACACTTTGCCGGAGAATCCGCCAATACGAATTTTCAAGCCATGAATATCGGCCAGCGTTTTAATTTCATGGCGATACCAGCCGCCCATCTGCGCGCCGGTATTGCCCATCGCAAAATTAACGATGTTGTAATTACGATAGAACTCGCGAAAGAGTTTCAAGCCATTGCCCTCATAAGTCCACGCGCTCATCTGGCGTGAATTCAGCCCGAACGGAATGGCGCAGTCGATGGCAAAGGTGTCATCCTTGCCGAAAAAATAATACGGCGAGGTATGCGCACATTCCACCGTGCCCTGCTGCACGGCGTCCACCACGCCAAGTGCTGGCACCAGCTCACCGCCTGCATGCACCGAGATGATAAAGCGGCCGTTGGTTGCTTCGGCCACTTTTTTGGCGAATACTTCGGCGGCGATGTAAATTGTATCCAGGGTTTTAGGAAAGCTGGATACCAGCCGCCAGCGAATGTCGGCTTGTGCATGCACTGCGGGGGCGACACCTGCGGCAAGAACGCCGCCCAAGCCTGCCTGCTGAAGAAATTTTCGTCGTTGCATGGGATTGTTTTCCTTGGTTTAAAGGTCAGCGCGCGGTTAGCGCAGGTGCGTTGCGGCCTGCTCCCTGCGAATAACCTCAAGCAGATCGCGCATCGGATCATCTTCTCCATTAATGTCCACTGCGTCTGGCAAGTGCAAACTTTGCCCGCTCAAAGCAGCGGGTGCTGCATCAATTTGATCAAGTACCAGACCTGGCCAGCGAATAATCGCGGCCACCATGAGGAGTTGCAGCAAAATAAATGCGATGGAACCTTTATAAATCTGTGCAGTAGTCACTGCGGGAATCCGTGCACCGGTGATGCGGTCTGTCGTGTCGTTATTGGGGGCCACGCTGCGCAAATAAAACAGCGCGAAACCAAACGGGGGCGTTAAAAACGAGGTTTGCAGGTTCATCGCCAAAATAACGCCGAACCATACCAGATCAATGCCTAGCGCATTGGCAACCGGCACCAGAAGCGGCACCACAATAAAAGCAATTTCAAAAAAGTCGATAAACATGCCCAGCACAAAGACGAGCGCATTCACGACCAGCAAAAATCCCATGGTGCCGCCAGGTAATTTATCGAACAAATGCCCGATCCAGGCTTGGCCATCCGCTGCATTAAAGGTGAAGGAAAACACCGTTGAACCAATCAGAATAAACATCACAAACGCAGTGAGTCGCGTGGTGTTATCCAACGCTTCAACGAGCAATTTTTTCGTCAAGCGATGTTTGGCCAGAGCCATGCATAGCGCGCCGAGCGCACCCAGCGCACCACCTTCTGTAGGCGTGGCGATACCGAGAAAAATCGTGCCAAGGACGAGAAAAATCAGCACCAGCGGCGGGATCAACACAAAGGTAACGCGCTCGGTCAAGCGCGAAAAAAATTTCAAGCCCAACCCGCGATTGAGCAACGCCAGGCCTAAGGCAGTGAGCGCGGCGATGGCAAGAGAAAAAATCACAATTTCATCCCCCGGCGCAGCATCGCTGCGATCCAGCCAGTGGCCAACCAGATCACTATGAACCTGCGACCAGCCAACGCCCGCTGCAGCTGCAATCACTAACAAGACCAATAACGAAACATGGCCGCTGGCCCCATTGGCTTCACGATAAATGCGTGCCTCGATGGGCAAGGCAGGCACCCAAGCGGGCTTCATTATGGCAACAACGATAATAAATATCGCATACAAGCCTACCAGCAACAAACCCGGCAGCATGGCACCGGCATACATATCACCCACCGGACGACCCAACTGATCGGCCATTACAATCAACACCAAAGAAGGCGGAATCGCCTGCGCCAGCGTGCCGGACGCCGTAATTACGCCGGTGGCAATGGTGCGGTGATAGCCATAGCGCAACATGATGGGCAAGGAAATCAGCCCCATCGAAATCACTGCGGCAGCGACTACACCGGTTGTAGCCGCCAGTAGCGCACCGACAAAAATAACGGCTAGCGCCAAGCCGCCGCGCAAAGGGCCGAAGACTTGACCAACCGTTTCCAGCAAGTCTTCCGCCATGCCGCTTTTTTGCAACAGGCCGCCCATCAAGGTAAAGAAGGGAATCGCCAGCAAGGTATCGTTTTGCATGATGCCCACCACGCGCAGCGGCAAGGCCTGGAAAAGCACGGGTGGGAACAGCCCAAGCTCAATACCCAACAAACCAAAACTCAAACCTGTGGCAGCGAGTGCAAAGGCGACGGGGAAGCCCGTCAATAAAAAAGCCAGAAGACCCGCAAACAGCAGCGGCACAAAATTGTGAGCAAGCATGATCATTAGCGAATTTCTTTCGATGCTGTCAACGCGTGGGCGTTGATTTCGCTCTCTGCTGCGTTGCCTTCACTATTTCCGCCATCGTCATTAGGCTCAATCAACACACCGCGCAAATAAGCAACTCGTTTAATCAGCTCCGATACGCCTTGCAAAAAAAGCAGCGCCAAACCCACAGGCAGCAGCAGATAGACCGGCCAGCGAATCAGCCCGCCCGCATTTTGCGACATTTCCCCACTCACCCAGGCGTTCAGCACCAGCGGCCAGGAAAGGTCAATCAGCATGAAGCACAATGGCAGCAAAAAAACCACGATGCCGACAATCTCGATCCCGTGAACCGTACGCCGAGAAAGATGGCTAGCCACAAAGTCGATTCGTACATGCGCATTTTTAAGCAGGGTATAACCTGCACCGAGCAAAAATACCGCAGAAAATAAATACCACTGCACCTCGAGCAAGGCATTCGAGCTGATTTGAAAGACCTTGCGCACCAAGGCATTCCCTCCGCTGATCAACACGGTGATAAGAATCAACCACAGTATGCTGCTACCAATACGTTGATTGAGCCTATCAATAAGACGAGATACGTAAAGCAAACGCTGCATGAGACAATTTCCCCGTCTTTTTTCTGTGTCAGTCGGCAGACCGTTAAAATCACCACATGCATTTTGAATGTGGTGAATAGGTTGAGTATTTACAACGAATTTTGTTTAGTTTAATCAATTTTCTCCGTTTCTTCCCCTATCTTTGATAGCAACAATCAAATGACTACCACCAACTTTTGTATTGTGCGCCACGGTGAAACCGACTGGAACACTGAAAAACGGCTGCAGGGGCAAATCGATATCGGGCTCAATGCTGCCGGCCAGGCGCAGGCGCTAGCCATACGTGCCCACTTGGAAAAAGTGCCCGCATTTGCTGCGGTATATAGCTCAGATCTCGTTCGTGCCTGGCATACCGCCCAAATTGCGACTGCGGATATGGAACTCGCCGTATTGCCAGCGCCGACTTTTCGCGAGCGTCATTACGGCACGCATCAGGGGCTAACCTCTGCCGAAGCCGCACAAGCGCATCAGGCGATGTATCGCTTGCATCAGGCACGCGACCTGCACTACGCCTATGACAACGGCGAATCACTCACCGTTTTTGCCACACGCATACACGATGGTCTGAGCACATTGGCCGAGCAACATCGTGGACAAAATGTCCTGATCTTTACCCACGGCGGCGTGCTCGATATTATTTATCGTCTAGCCACTCAGCGCCCGCTGGATACACCGCGTGATTTTCCTATCCCCAATGCAGCGCTAAATTGGTTAACCCATGACGCAAACCCCTCGGCAAACTCCTGGCAAATCATCACTTGGGGAGATCAGGCACATCTCACAGACTCACTGGATGAGCAAGAATAGTTCACCGCATGAGATTTTCGAGCCACTAAAAAGGATTTAACTTATGAACCAGGCAACAGCAACGACTTTGAGCAAAGTCCCGGAACTGACATTGATTTTCTGGCTGATCAAGATCGCCGCTACAACGCTGGGCGAAACCGGCGGCGATGCTGTGTCGATGTCCATGAATCTGGGTTACCTGGTGAGCACTGCAATTTTCGCGGTGATTTTTCTTGCTGCAGTGGTCATCCAGATTAAGGCGCAACGTTTTCACCCTATTATTTATTGGGTGACGATTATTGCAACCACAACGGTGGGGACAACCCTGGCGGATTTCGCAGACCGCTCACTTGGCATAGGCTACGCCGGCGGCAGCGCACTTTTATTCTTGCTGCTGATGACATCTTTAGCCACCTGGTATTGGTCACTCGGCTCGATTTCCGTGGCCAGCGTAAGCTCGCCAAAAGTAGAGATGTTTTATTGGCTCACCATCATGTTTTCACAGACGCTAGGCACTGCGCTAGGGGACTGGACAGCAGATACGGCCGGCCTGGGCTATGTTGGAAGCGCCACCATTTTCAGCGCGCTTTTGGTTTTGGTCGTCGCCGCTTATTTCTGGACAAAGATTTCAAGAACCACGCTTTTCTGGACAGCATTCATACTGACACGCCCCTTGGGCGCGGTGGTTGGCGACTTCCTTGACAAACCATTGGATGCCGGAGGTTTGGCCTTGAGTCGCTATTCAGCGTCGGCAGCACTTATTGCAATCATCATTGCATGTATTGTAATTTTCCCTCAGCGAGCGGCAAAGAGGTTGGTGCATTAACTTTTTCAAATGCAGCGCTCATCCAGGCCTTGCCGTCTACTGAATAATGCGCTATTTCTCACATCGATAGAGCCTTGATAGCCTGAATGCTAAAATTGCCGGATACTTTTTTTCATCCCCGTTTTTCCCTTCTTGACAGGATCCCGCCATGTTTTCGAAACAAAACACCCTCGCTAAAACCGACGCCGAATTGTGGACGGCGATACAGAATGAAAATCACCGTCAGGAAGAACACATCGAGCTGATTGCTTCTGAAAACTACGTGTCGTGCGCCGTGCTTGAAGCGCAGGGGTCGCAACTCACCAACAAATATGCTGAAGGCTATCCCGGCAAGCGTTATTACGGCGGCTGCGAGTTTGTCGATGTGGCGGAACAACTCGCGATTGAACGCGCCAAAAAACTGTTCGGCGCCGATTGCGCGAACGTGCAGCCGAACTCGGGCTCGCAGGCCAACCAGGCCGTGTTCATGGCTTTCTTAAAGCCGGGCGATACCATCCTCGGCATGAACCTCGCCATGGGCGGACACTTGACGCATGGCGCATCGGTCAATATGTCGGGCAAATGGTTCAATGTCATCCCTTATGGTTTGGATGCCAACGAGGCGATTGATTACGACGAGATGGAGCGCTTGGCGCACGAACACAAACCCAAACTGATCATCGCCGGGGCTTCGGCTTATTCGCTGCGCATTGATTTTGCGCGCTTTGCCAAAGTGGCCAAGGCCGTGGGTGCGATCTTCATGGTGGACATGGCGCACTACGCGGGTCTCATTGCCGCTGGCTGCTATCCCAACCCCGTGCCGCATGCAGATGTAGTGACGTCCACCACGCATAAAACCTTGCGCGGCCCGCGCGGCGGCTTGATTTTAATGAAGGCCGAGCATGAAAAAGCCATCAACTCGGCGATTTTCCCCGGCCTGCAAGGCGGCCCGCTCATGCATGTGATCGCCGCCAAGGCCGTGGCTTTCAAGGAAGCCATGGGCAGCGACTTCCGCCACTATCAAGAGCAGGTGATCAACAACGCGCAAGTCATGGCCAAGGTGTTGAAGTCGCGCGGCCTGCGCATTATTTCAGGGCGCACGGAGTCGCATGTATTTCTGGTCGACTTGCAAAGCAAAAACATTACCGGCAAAGAAGCCGAAGCTGCGCTGGGCAATGCGCATATCACCGTCAACAAAAATGCCATTCCAAATGACCCGCAAAAACCCTTTGTCACTTCGGGCATCCGCATCGGCACCCCGGCAATGACCACGCGCGGCTTTACGGAAATCGAAGCCGAACAAGTCGCCACCCTGATCGCCGATGTGCTGGATGCACCGAACGATGCTGCGGTGCTGCAACGCGTGCGCGTTGAGGCCGCCGAGCTGTGCAAAAAATTTCCGGTGTATGGCTGATTACCTGCATGAGAAGGCTTTAGGCAGCGCTTCCGTCAGGGGACTGGCGTGAAGTGTCCTTTTTGTGCAGACGCCAACACGCAGGTGGTCGACACGCGCGAGAATGAAGAAGGCGACACCGTACGTCGGCGGCGACGTTGCGTGGCATGTGAAAAACGCTTCACCACTTATGAGCGGGTTGAGTTGCAACTGCCGCAAGTGATCAAAAAGAATGGCAGCCGCACGGAATATCAGCGCGACAAATGCAAAGCCAGCATGATGCTGGCTTTGCGCAAGCGCCCCGTCACCACCGAAAGCCTGGATGCCGCGCTGGATCGCATCGAAGAGCGGCTCGTGCAACTGGCACAACGCGAAGTAGCGTCAGACCGCATTGGCGAGCTGGTCATGCGCGAACTAAAAAAACTCGACAACATTGCCTACATTCGCTTTGCCTCGGTGTATCGAAATTTCGAAGATGTGAATGAATTTTCCGAGGCTATTCGCGAAATAGAAACGCCGCTGCAAACGACACCAAACAACGCGCCGACCGAGTTGTGAGCATCCGTTGATGAGCTTCTCCGCAGATGATCATCGTTTCATGGCGCAAGCGCTGCTGCTGGCGCAGCGCGGCATGAACACCACCACTCCCAACCCGCGCGTAGGCTGCGTAATCGTGAAAGCAGGCCAGGTGATCAGCGAGGGCTGGCATGAAAAAGCCGGCGGGCCGCATGCTGAGGCCGTTGCGCTGGCGAACTTAACACCCACTACTGCTGAAATGAATGCCACGGTGTATGTCACGCTGGAGCCCTGCAGCCATATCGGGCGCACGCCGCCTTGTGCGGATGCCTTGATTGCTGCGGGCGTTACGCGCGTTGTCGCCGCCATGCAAGACCCGAATCCGCAAGTGGCTGGGCAAGGTTTGGCGCGGCTTGGCGCAGCGGGCATTGCCACAGAATGTGGTTTACTAAGCGATGAGGCGCATGAACTGAACATCGGATTTGTGTCGCGCATGACGCGTGGCCGACCTTGGGTGCGGCTGAAAATCGCAGCAAGCCTGGATGGCAAAACAGCGCTCAAAAATGGGGTATCGCAATGGATTACCAGCGCGGAATCCCGGCAAGATGCACACCACTGGCGCGCCCGCTCATGCGCCCTTTTGACCGGCATTGGTACGATGAAAGAGGATAACCCGCGCTTGACTGTGCGCGGCGTTACTACTTCACGCCAGCCACTAAAAGTCATCGTCGATAGCCAACTGCAAACGCCGCCCGATGCCGCCGTGCTGGCCAATGGCAAGGTGCTGATCGCCTGCGCGACAGACCATGCCACGCACCGCGACGCATTGGCCGCTGCCGGTGCGGAGATTGTTGTGTTGCCCGCTGCGCACGGCAAGGTTGATCTTGCTGCTTTACTGACCGAGCTTGGCCGCCGAGGCATCAACGAGGTGCTGGTCGAGGCAGGTGCCCGCCTGAATGGCGCGTTACTGCAAGAAAACTGTGTTGATGAATTATTGCTTTATCAAGCGCCGTTATTGCTGGGTGACGCCGCACGCGGAATGATCACCGAGGCAAGGCAAAACGAATTGACTGATTTAGCTGATGTGCCACGACTGCATGTCATCGAGCGCCGTGTCATCAGCACCGACTTTTTTATTCGTGCGCGCTTTTTATAAATCTACGCGCCAGACTTGCTGCACACCGTCGCCGCACACCGCACACGCCGCATCGCGCGGAATACGCACTTCACGCCAGGTCATGTGCAAGGCGTCCAGCAATAACAGCCGCCCACCTAAACTTTGCCCGCAGCCCATGATGAGCTTTAACGCTTCAGCCGCCTGCATGCTGCCGATGATGCCAGTCAGCGGCGCAAAAACGCCCGTCACTGCGCAACGCACATCATCGGCCGCTTCGGCTTCAGGGAACAGGCAGTCATAACAAGGCGCCTCCGGCCAGCGCGGATCAAACACGGTGATTTGCCCGTCAAAGCGAATCGCCGCGCCGGACACCAAGGGTTTTTTCCAGCGCACGCACGCCCGATTGATCGCATGGCGCGTGGCAAAGTTGTCGCAACAATCGAGCACTACATCCGCTTGCGCCACTTCTCCATCCAGCGCTTCGCCTGCCAATCTTTCGATACGGCCAATGACACGGCATTGCGGATTAATCTCCGCCAGAGTGCGCTGGCCCGAAGTGGCTTTGGCTTCACCGACGGATGCGGTGCGATGCAAAATCTGGCGTTGCAGATTGGTGAGGTCAACATGATCGCCATCGGCCAGAACCAGCGTGCCCACACCGGCCGCAGCGAGGTAACAGGCGGCAGGCGAGCCTAGCCCACCTGCGCCAACGATCAGCACGCGGGCGTTCGTTATGGCCTCCTGGCCTTCAATGCCGATTTCAGGCAACAAAATATGCCTGCTGTAACGCAGCAGCTGCTCGTCATTCATGGCGATTTATTTATCCTGCCGCAACTCGGGTGGCGTGTCGTCATGATCGCCATGCAGATGGTGATCCCACGCTTTGGAATAAATATCCTGCGACTTTTTGATCAAGCGTTGCGGGCCATGCATATTGCGCAACTGGGTTTCTTCAGCAAAGGCGATCATCGCACGCATAAAACGCGCATACCAGCCATTATCCAGATGAAACCCTTGCTTGACCAACGCGCTGGCAATCCCATCGAATGTATATTCGCTCAGCTCGTACCACAGCGACAATGAGTGTGCCGCGTTGCCTGAAAGTCGGCCCGCTTCAACCAGCATCTCGGGCAATCCGGCAAGCAACGTTTGGGCGGCAGCAGCCTCGTCAGGATATTTCTCATCGAAGCGCAATACACGATGCTTGCGTGTGCCAGGCTGCGGCACAAACATGCCCGGGTGTGGCCGATGCCCGCCCGCATCACGCAGTTCGCGCGCTTTTGCGGGGGTCATTTTGCTCACAGGTTGCCTTTCGTTATCAGCGCTTGAGAATCTGCAACGCTTTTAACAAATTCACCGCTTGCGCAAGCTGGTAATCGTCTTTCGAGGCAAACTCCATTGGCGCACGTGCCGCGTCATCCTCTTCGTCCGTTTTGTTTTTCTTGCCGTTTTTGGCATGCGGCTTGCTTTCCGGTTTTACATCGACGCTCTTGTCTTTGTCATTGGCAAGATGCCGCTCGAGATCTGCTTCACGCAAACGATCATGCGCTTCGCCGTTGGCTGTTTCTTCCACCACAATATCCGGCGTGATGCCCTTGGCCTGAATCGAACGACCTGAAGGCGTGTAGTAGCGCGCCGTGGTGAGCTTGATGGCGGTGTTGTTGGAAAGTGGCAATACCGTCTGCACGGAACCCTTGCCAAAAGTTTGCGTGCCCATGATGATCGCGCGCTTGTGGTCTTGCAAAGCCCCCGCGACAATTTCCGAAGCCGAAGCCGAGCCGCCATTAACCAGCACCACCATGGGTAAAGTTTTCACTTGGGCTGGCAGATTTTTCATATAGTCATCCTTGGTGCCACGCAAGTAATCTTCCGGGCTGGCAGTAAAGTGGCGCTTGGCATCTTCGGTGCGCCCTTCGGTGGATGTCACCAATGTTTTGGGTGGCAAAAAGGCAGCTGAAACACCAATCGCACTAGTCAACAATCCGCCCGGATCATTGCGCAAATCAAGCACTAGACCTTTGAGCCCGTCTTTTTCCTGCTTCACCAGTTTTTCGAGATGCTTAACCACGTCGGCATTGGTTTCATCCTGAAACTGGGTAATGCGCAGATAGCCATACCCGCCTTCCAGCGCTTTGGATTTAACACTTTGCACTTTGATCTTTTCGCGCGTTAGCGTGACTTCAAATGGCTTGGACTCGCCCTTGCGAAATACCGTCAAACGAATCTGCGTTTTGGGTTTGCCGCGCATTTTTTTCACTGCGTCGGTCAAGGTCAACCCCTTCACCAGCGTGTCATCCAGCTTGATAATGAGGTCTCCAGGTTTCAAGCCGGCTTTGTAAGCGGGCGTATCCTCAATGGGCGAAATCACTTTAACCAGACCATCTTCCATCCCCACTTCCAGCCCCAGGCCACCAAACTCGCCCTGGGTTGTGACCTGCATTTCCTTGAACGCTTCAGCGTCCAGATACGCCGAGTGTGGATCAAGGTTTGCCAACATGCCGCTGATGGCATGCGTGATCAAGGTTTTATCATCCACAGGCTCAACATAGCCCTGCTTGATCGCGCCATACACATCGGCAAAACTGCGCAGCTCTTCAATCGGCAAGGCTGACACTGCGGCATCCTTGCCCGCGCTGGCTGAAAAGTTGAGGCTGACAAAAATGCCCGCGAGAAGACCAGCGGTAAGCAAACCAATTTTTTGCAGGGTACTGCGCATAATGACTCCGTAGGGCTGTGGATGAATGTGTGCGTGATTGCGCGTATTAAAAAATGAGTAGCGATGGATTAACGTGTGCCAATCCATTTCAGGGGATCGAACGCCTGCCCCCGATGCCTCAGTTCGAAGTATAAACCCGGGTCAGGATGTCCGCCGCTATTACCCGCTGTGGCAATTGACTGCCCTGCGGTAACCGTTGCGCCCACCGCGCCGAGTAACGATTCATTGTTGGCATACACGGATAAAAAATCATTCCCGTGATCAATGATCAATAAATTGCCAAACCCGCGCAACCACTCGGCAAAAACAATTTTTCCGGCAGCTACCGCGTGAATGGGTTCGCCTGCGGTTGCGCGGATAAACAGGCCTTTCCATGTCGTACCGCCCTCAGCGCGAGCGCTGCCATAACGCGCGAGAATCTGCCCGGAAACCGGCATGCGCAATCGGCCACGCAGCGCTGAAAACGCGCCATTCACGGGGCCAGGATCGTAATTGCGAGCAGCAGGCGACTTGCTAGGCGAGACAGCTACCTCAGCGGGTTGGCTCCCCGTATTACCAGCGCCGCCCTGTGATGGACTCAAGACTTTTGGCAGCACCCCAGTTTTTTTCGTCCCTGCCGTGCTTTCGGCCTTCCTTGCTGCTACCTTCGCTGCCTCCTTGCGTGCCGCCGCCGCAAGAGTGGCAATCACGTTCGTCAAGCGCTGCTCATCACGACGCAAACGGGCGATCTCGGTTTTCTGCCCGCGCAAACGGTCCCCCAGTTGCGCCAATGTGGCCGCGCGCTGCTGTTGGCGTGCCTGTAATTGGCTGCGGCTTTCCTGTTCGCGACGCGCGATGTCAGTCAATTGCGTTTGCTGCTCAAGCACAGCTTCGGTCAAGCGTTGTCGCTCACTCACCGTAGTGCGCAACTGTTGCACCAAATCGGCTTTCGCACGCGACAATTGAGTCAGGAAGTACTGGTCGCGGGCAATGAAATTCGGGTCATTCCCCGCCAGAAGAGTATTTAAAGGATCCGCATCGCCACTCATGAATTGACGGTTTAACAACTGCGCCAAATGGCTTTGTTGCGCTGAGGTTTGCTGCTCCAGGCGCTTGGTCTGTGCTTGCAACGTGGCCAGTTTTTCTTCTACCGCGCGACGCTCTTGCGCGAGCTGCTGCAAGCGCCGATTGGTGTCAGAAATAGCCGTTTCCGTTGCGCGCAACTGCTGGCTAACATCCTGTTTTGATTTTTCTGTTTTGGACATGTCCCGGCGCAACGATTTAATTCGCGCGCGCACGGAATCAAGTGTATTTTTTTTCGTTTCAACAGGTGCCGCGCCGCTGGCCGTGGAATATACCGCTGCCGACAGAAAACATAACGCCAGCGATAGGATTCCACCCGCCTGGCAGATTTTGTCCTGAGCAAACTTCACCCTTTGGCTTTACCCTGATTTGCTACCGCCTGGATGGCTGCATTGATGGCCTCTTGATCACCAAGATAATAGTGACGAATCGGCTTCAAATCAGCATCCAGCTCATACACCAGCGGCTGGGCGGTGGGGATGTTGATGCCTATAATATCGTCATCTGATACCTGATCGAGATATTTGATCAACGCGCGCAAGCTATTGCCATGCGCAGCAATAATCACGCTTTTCCCCGCTTTGATGCTCGGTGCAATAGTGTCATTCCAGAAGGGCAGCACGCGCTCGACAGTGTCTTTCAGGCACTCGGTGCGGGGCAACTCGGCCACCGGAATACTGGCGTAGCGTGGATCATCCACCGATAGGCGCGGATCGCCATCAGCCAATGGGGGCGGGGGCATATCGTAGGCACGTCGCCAGATCAGCACTTGCTGATCGCCATATTTGGCCGCCGTTTCTGCTTTATCCAGGCCTTGCAGAGCGCCATAGTGCCGCTCGTTCAGCCGCCAGGAATGTTGCACAGGAATCCACATGCGATCGAGCTCTTCGAGCACTGTCCAGAGTGTTTTGATCGCGCGGCGCAAAACCGAAGTAAAGGCCAGATCAAACGCATACCCTTCTTGACGCAGCAGCTGGCCAGCGGCTTGTGCCTCGGCCATGCCCTTGGCCGTCAAGCCGACATCATGCCAGCCGGTAAAACGGTTTTCCTGATTCCAGACAGATTCGCCATGGCGAAGAAGAACAATTTTGTACATGAAACTTCCCGTTCATTAAAAAGGCTATTTTAGCGTGCAGCGCAGCACCAAAGGCAGAAGCGATTTCCTCCGGCAGGTTACAATGCATGGCTTATTGATTTAAGCCATTTTGCGTTGAATAACGCATGATCCAAGCATTACACAGACTCTAAGGAAATAGACCGCTCATGGAATTTTTGCAACATAACTGGATGTGGGTTGCCCTTGCCATCACTTCAGGCGGCATGTTGTTGTGGCCGATGCTAAAAAACGGGGGCAGTCAATCCCTCTCGCCAAGCCAGGCCACACTGCTGATGAATCGCGAAAACGCGGTAGTAATTGATGTCCGCGAAAGTGGCGAGTGGAATAACGGGCACATCGCGGGCGCGCGCCATATTCCCATGCCTGTGTTACAAGAAAAAATGGCCGAACTGGAAAAATTCAAGAAGCGCCCGCTGATTATTTGCTGTGTCTCGGGCAACCGCTCTTCAGCCGCTGCGAACACATTACGCAAAGCGGGCTTTGAAAAAGTCTTCAACCTGGCCGGTGGCATAGTCAGCTGGCGGGAAGCGAAACTTCCTCTCACAACGAAATAAATTCGCAACAACTAACAAGGTAATCACAGGATAATCGCGTCATGGCTAAAGTACTCATGTATTCAACCGCAATGTGTCCATATTGCATACGCGCCGAGCAACTATTGTTGCGTAAAGGCGTTAAGGATATCGAGAAAGTGCGGGTTGACCTTAACCCACAGCTACGCGAAGAAATGATGCAAAAAACCGGCCGTCGCAGCGTACCGCAAATTTATATTGGCACCACCCACGTAGGTGGGTTTGATGAGCTGTTTTCCCTTGATCAGCAAGGCGGCCTTGACCCTTTGCTGGCTTCCTGATTTTCCACTTTTTTTAAATATTCACTGACCCTGCCATGAGCGATCAACAAGCTGTTTTTACCATCGAAAAAATTTATGTGCGCGACTTTTCTGTCGAAGTACCCCATGCCCCGCAGATTTATCTGGAGCGTGAAGCGCCCGGGATTTCTGTACAGATTCAAACTGTCGCCACTGACGTTAGCGATGGCGTATTTGAAGTCGTGGTGACGGTTACCGTGACAGCCAAAAAAGAAGACAAAGTTTTCTTTTTGGTTGAAGCTGCCCAAGCGGGCATTTTTCAAATTAAAAATGTGCCGCAAGAAGAAATGGAGCCTGTGTTAGCGATCGGCTGTCCCAACATCTTGTTCCCCTATGTGCGCGAGACCATCTCGGATGCCGTCAATCGTGCAGGATTTCCACCTGTGATTCTTGCTCCGGTGAATTTTGAAGCGATGTATCAGCAACGTGCTGCTGAACAAGCCGCCGCCACCAATGCTGCACCCACTTCCCTGCAATAGTCGGCGATGGTGATACGGCACAAAGAACTGTGGCGCAAGGGGGTAACAATAGTCGGCGTCCCCTTTTGCCTCCTCATCGTGCCACCAGCGTTTGCGCTGGATTTTCTTTCTATTGCAGCGCCAGCTGTTTTATTTGATGCGCCATCAAGTAAAGCCAAACCCCTGTTCGTCATTAATCCCGGCACACCGGTCGAGCGCGTAATCAGCCTGGAAGGCTGGATCAAGGTGCGTGACAATAAAGGCGATCTTGCCTGGATAGAGAAAAAATATCTGAGCGAAACCCGCCAAGTCATGGTGATTGCGGACCGTGCGCAAATTCGTGCTGCGGCTGACGATAAAGCCGCCCTCGTATTTGAAGCCGAGAGCGATGTCGTCCTCACGCTGCTCGAAGCACTGCCCGATGGCTGGGCCAAGGTAAAGCATCGCGACGGCCAACAAGGTTTTATCAAGTCAGCGCAAGTGTGGGGCTTGTAATGAAATGCGTCATCGAGCCAGCCTGCCAAGCAACGTACTAGCGTAGAACGCACTGCATGAAAATAGCAATTTTAGGCGCTGGCGCATGGGGTACCGCGTTAGCCATTGCCCTCGCGCCACGCCATCGCGTTTGCCTGTGGGCACGTGACACAGCACAAGTCAAATTGATGAGCGCACGTCGTGAAAACCCGCGTTATCTGGCCGACTGTCCGTTTCCCGAAGCGTTGCAAGTAACGAGTGACTTCAACACGGCTGTTGCCGCCGCCGAACTACTGATTCTGGCGACACCACTCGCGGGTTTGCGGCCGTTGCTTGAGCAACTGAGGCAAGCCACACCTGCCCCACGACGTTTTCTATGGCTCTGCAAAGGGCTGGAAACCATGACGGGCAAGCTGCCACATCAAGTGGTAACGGACGTCTTTGGCTCCGTGGCCAGCACTGCTGCTACACCACCAACATCCTCATGGGGGGCACTCACCGGCCCCAGCTTTGCCTTTGAAGTCGCCCGCGGCCTACCCACCGCACTGACTCTGGCTGCGACCGATATGACTTTTGCCACGCACATTGCGCATACGCTGCATGGCGGCAATCTGCGTATTTATGCCAATGACGACCTTATCGGCGCGGAAGTCGGCGGGGCCGTTAAAAATGTCATGGCCATTGCCGCTGGCGTGAGCGATGGCCTGGGCTTGGGACACAATGCGCGCGCCGCGCTGCTAACGCGCGGCTTGGTGGAGATCACCCGCTTTGGCATAGCGCTCGGCGCACGGCGAGAAACCTTCACCGGGCTCACCGGGCTGGGTGATCTGATTCTTACCAGCACGGGCGATTTATCGCGCAATCGGCGCGTGGGTTTATTGCTCGCCGAAGGGCAAAGTCTCGCCGCCATACAAAATACCCTTGGCCACGTGGCTGAAGGTGTTTTCACTGCCCGTGAAGTCGCGCAGCGTGCCATAGCCATCGGCATCGACATGCCCATCACCGCTGCGGTAGCAGGGCTGCTCGATGGTCGCATTAGCCCCCGCGAGACAGTACATCAGCTCATGGCGCGTGACGCACGCACCGAGTAAAGCATTCCAGCCAGCGCTGAATCACCAAGTAGGCAATTCAGCAATAGCCGACCTACGACCCGCCCGCAAACCCGTTTTGACGCCAGGCCTCGTACACCACAATCGCCACGGTATTCGATAAATTCAAACAGCGGTTGCTGGGCATCATTGGCAACCGCAGTCGATTTTCCGGGGCGATATCCGCCAATACATGGGCGGGTAATCCACTCGACTCGGAGCCAAAAACAAAGGCATCATC
>JAYTIQ010000024.1:0-3748 GCA_043731705.1 Rugosibacter sp. | reverse complement strand
ATCGGCATCGGCGTGAGTAGCGCCAATCGGTTGAAGGCCTTGGGCGATGAAAAAATTATTGCCATCGCTCGCCATCTACTAGCCATGCGGCCAACGGCGCAGCTGGTGTTGATCGGTAGTGCGGATGACAAATCAGAGGCGCTTAGTATTGCCGCTCAATTACCTGCGGCAGCCGTGATCAATGCCTGTGGCATACTCGGCATTGCTGAATTACCTGTGCTGTTGCAGCGATTGACCGTCTTCATTGGGGTGGATTCAGGTGTGACTTACATGGCTGATGCTGTCAATACGCCGATCGTTTCAGTGGCAGGGCCGGTCGACATGCAGGAAACACGTCCATTGGGCAATCAGGTGATCATTTTGCAACGCACAGATTTGCCTTGCGCGCCTTGTTCGCATACTTTTGACGCACCTTACACCTGTCGTGTCGGCACTCGCGCCTGTATCGAGGGGATTGATGCCCGGCAGATTGCCGATGCAGCACTCGCTTTATGCAGCCACCCTTCGGAAACTTCTGTTTCATGATAAAAAAAATAACCTTGGCTCTGGTTCTTGGGCTCTTATTTACCTGGTCGCTGCCGGATGTTCCTGCTTTGCGCTATTGGCTGTTGTTTTTATCGTTGCTCGGGGTAGCCAAGGTAACCTCTTGGCAAGGCTTGTTATCCGTCTGGCAAGCCAATCGTTGGGTATTCGGCCTTCTCTTGGCCTTTACCCTGTGGCTGGTGTGGCAAGCGGTATTCATTTCGCATGAAACCCTGTGGGCATTAAAAGAGCTGAATAGCCAGTGGTTGAACGCACTGCTGGCCTTGGGTTTAGGCATTCTCTTGGCGAGCGCATCGCATGAGAAAAAACCGTGGTCCGGGGCGATGATTACTACGGGGCTGGTGGGCGTGTGGGTTGTGCAAGGCATGATTGCCGTCGGCCAATCAGTCACGCATTGGTGGGTACATGGCGAGCTGTTGCGTGGCTTGGTACCGCTCACTGGCGGCAAGCTGGAGATGAGTTTTATTTTGAACATGCTGTTAGCGGCGCTCACGGTGGATGTGCTGTTTCGCGCTTGTCATGCGCGCCGCTTTTTGCAGCTGCCATGGGGGCTGCTCATCGGCGCAGCAGCCATTAGTTTGGCGAGCATGTATCTGGCCGGGGCGCGCAATGGGGCCATCGGGCTGCTCTTTCTCGCAGTGTCGGCAGGGCTGCTGTACAGCATTCACCGGGCTCGCCATCAAGGTGTGCGTCGTGGCGTGCTGGGCGGGGCGGTGTTGCTGGCCCTGATAATGAGCCTGGCCGTGATCAGTTATCAAACCGATAAACGCTGGCCGGCATTTATGGAAAGTGCCGCATTGGGCTGGGATATTGACGGCCAGCGCGCCTGGCTGGATATTGATCATGCCCCGCTTCCGGTAATGAAAAGCGGTGTGGTTGTGGATGCCTCTGCTTATACGCGAGTGGCATTCATTCATGCTGGATTACGCTTGATCAGAGAATTCCCGTTGGGCGTGGGTTATGGCCGCAATGCGTTTTCTCATGCGCTGCGTGAAACCGGGTCGGCTGCGCAAGTCGGCCATGCGCATAGCGGCTGGATTGATCTTGGCATTGGCGGGGGACTGCCTGCGGTGGTGCTGTGGCTGCTGTTGATGGGTAGCCTGATGTTGACCGGCGGGGTGCGTTATTTTCGTGATCAGGATCCGCACGGGCTGTGGCTTTTGTTTCTTTCCACCGGGTTTATCGGCAGGATGGTGATCGATAGTGTGAATCGTGACCATATGTTGCAAATGTTTTTGTTTTTGGCGGGTTATTTATTGATCATGTCGATGCGTGATGATCAACTGCGATTACCTGCGGGCGATATGAAATGAACCATTTGAATGACGAAGCGGGGCAGCGCGAAACACTGGAGCAACCCAAGCACCCCAGCCAACCCCGAAAAATTCTTGTCATCCGCCGTGACAATATCGGTGATCTGGTGTGCACTACACCAATTTTCACGGCGCTTCGTGCGCGCTTTTCCGACGCCTGGATCGGCGTGCTGGCCAATAGTTACAACGCGCCGGTGTTAGCTGGCAACCCGGATATCGATGAGGTGTTTGCTTATACCAAACTCAAGCATCGCGCGCGCGGGCAGGGACGGTTGGCAGCGTTGTGGCAACGGCTGGCGCTGGTCTGGAATCTGCGCCGCCGACATATTGATGAGGTGATCCTCCCCGGCGGCGAGCAGGCCAGCGCACGGCGCTTTGCGCGCTGGATTGCGCCACGGCGCGTGGTGGTGGCATCGGTGAATTCGGCAAATTCAGCACATGAAGTGGAGCACAGCTTTGCCTGCCTGGCAGAATATGGCATCAAAGAAACGCCTCCGGCATGCAAGGTGATAGCCGATGAACCACTGGCCGCGCGTATCGCAGCCACGCTACCTGCGGCGCTGGCGGGGCGGCGGCTGATTGCCTTGCATCTTTCTGCGCGCAAGCCCAAACAGCGCTGGCCGGTGGAACGCTTTGCGGCGCTGGCGCGGCAACTGTATGCGATGAGCGATTGCGGTTTTTTGCTTTTCTGGTCACCTGGTGCGGCCGATGATCCGCTGCATCCGGGGGACGATGCGAAAGCCGCTGAACTGGTGGCGCAAATCGGTGACTTGCCGGTTGCCGCCGTTAAGACGCATCATTTATCCGAGTTGATGGCGGGCTTGTCGTTGTGCGATGAGGTGATTTGTTCGGATGGCGGCGCGATGCATATCGCGGCAGGGCTGGGTAAACCGATCGTCTGCTTTTTCGGCAATTCCAATGCGGCCCGCTGGCATCCGTGGGCAGTGCCACATGTGCTGTTGCAGCCAGAAAGCCGCGATGTGGCGGATATCAGCCTGGAAGAGGTGCTGGCGGCGTGGCAGAGGTTGCCGAGCACTTGACAGTCACGTTGTATGTTGGCATTATCGCCAACATGAAGGCCACTTTGATCTACCGGCACCGGATTGATTTTGATGATGGCGCGATACTCGAAGCGGTGGTCTGGCGGCTTGAAAAGCCAGTTGCAGGCTGTGCTCATCCGTTCAAATATCGGCTTTTCTATGGGTTTCCTGGTCAGCGTGTGATTGGTTATGACAACGAGCGGCCTAAAGGCGACCACCAGCATGGGGAAAATATCGAGGAGACCTATGATTTCGAGAGCTCGGAAAAGCTGCTGGCTGATTTTTTTCAGGACGTGGAAGCGAGGAGGGTGAAATGAGGAGAAACGCAACAATCCGTATCCGCAAGGCAAACGATGCGCTGAGCGATGTGCGTGCGGGCTTTCTCGCTGCCTGGAAGAGCGGGGAATATGCTGGCGAGCACTTCGATTTTGAATCGCCTGCCGCGCTGTTTCGCGTGCTGACGCCGAAGCGCTGGGAGCTGATCGAGTGCCTGCAAAAGGCGGGTCCCTTGGGCGTGCGCGCCTTGGCGCGCGCCCTTGAGCGGGATGTCAAACGGGTACATGACGACGCCACGGGATTGATCGAAGTCGGCATGGTGGAGAAGACCTCAGACGGCAAGCTTGTCGTGCCTTTTGCTGAAATACGCGCTGATTTCGTGATGAAGTCGGCGGCTTAAGTGGATTGAGAGCCTGTTACAGCAGGGATAATGCTCTGCTGAGTGAACGCTTAGTGCGCCTCATCCCAGTTCGCACCGACGCCGATTTCAACCAATAGCGGCACTTTGAGTTCGGCCACGCTGCTCATCAGCTGGGGCAGCGCTTCGCGTACCGCAGCGAGTTCGTCTTGCGGCAC
>JAYTIQ010000023.1:0-7149 GCA_043731705.1 Rugosibacter sp. | reverse complement strand
ACATGGGTTTCCGTGACTTTTTTGCCATCGCAATTGCGCAGCACAGATTCGAGCACGATGCGAATCGAGACCGGCAAGCGGCTGATACAGCCAAGGCCTGCGGCTTCAAGCGCCGATAAATTGTAGAAGCCGGATTGTTCAGCGGCAGTGCTGTTGAATTGTTGATAGCTGTTGAAAAGATTATGGCGCATCGGATTTCCTTTCATTGACTACCCCATTGAAGGGGCAGGTTAAACCATGTTTTCTGGAATGACCCATGCATCGAACTCATCCGCTTGCACATACCCCGAGGCAAGTGCTGCATCGCGTAACGATAATCCCTCGGCATGGGCTTGTTTGGCAATGGCGGCCGCTTTGTCGTAACCAATATGCGGTGTCAGTGCTGTGGCCAGCATCAAGCTACGGTGTAGTGATTCGCGAATATGTTCCTCATTTGCTTCGATGCCACGCAGCGCATGACGTTCGAAACTTTGCATGGCATCTGTCAATAGCCGGGTGCTGTGCAAAAAGTTATAGGCGATTAGCGGCTTGAACACATTGAGCTCAAAATTTCCCAAAGCACCGCCGATGTTCAGCGCCACATCGTTGCCCAACACCTGCGCGGCAACCATGGTCATGGCCTCGCATTGCGTTGGATTCACCTTGCCCGGCATGATGGAACTGCCGGGTTCATTTTCAGGTAACTGTAATTCACCCAGCCCCGCACGTGGTCCACTCGCAAGCCAGCGAATGTCATTGGCAATTTTCATCAACGCCGTCGCCAGAGTTTTCAACGCGCCATGGGCAAACACCAACGGCTCGTGGCCGGCAAGTGCAGCAAACCGATTGCTTGCACACGTCCATGGCCAATCTGTATAGGCTGTCAATTCCGCCACGGTACGGGCGGCAAATTGTGGGTGTGCATTAAGTCCCGTGCCGACTGCCGTGCCTCCCAGTGCTAACGAAAAAAGTTCATTTTGGGCACTGCTAATCGCCCGCTCGGCTATCTCGAGTTGTGCTGCATAGCCAGAGAACTCCTGTCCCAGCGTGAGCGGGGTCGCATCCTGCAGGTGGGTGCGTCCGAGTTTGACGATATGCGCAAAGATCCGTGATTTTTCATGCAGAGTTTGCCGCAGTTGGCGTAGTGCGGGCAGGAGCGATTTTTCCAGCTGCGTTATCGCTGCTACGTGCATCGCGGTGGGAAACACATCATTGGATGACTGACAGCGATTAACGTGATCATTCGGATGCACACTGCGCTGCATGCCACGCACGCCGCCCAATAGCTCTGAGGCACGGTTCGCCATGACTTCATTCACATTCATGTTGGTTTGCGTACCCGAACCGGTTTGCCAGACAGACAAAGGGAATTCATCCGGCCATTGGCCATTGAGAATTTCATCTGCTGCACTGACAATCGCCTGCGCTATACGTGGCTCCACTTCGCCGAGAGTTGCATTGGCCAGCGCTGCCGAACGCTTGACCAGCACCAGTGCCGCAATGATCTCATTCGGCATGATGTCTTTGCCAATGGCAAAGTAGGTCAGTGAACGTTGCGTTTGCGCGCCCCACAAACGTTCATCCGGCACATCGATTGCGCCGAAGGTATCGGTTTCCGTTCGGTAGCGGCTCATGTCAGCTCATGTCTTTTGTGGCCACAGATTGACGACGAGGTCAAAAAATATACTCACGATATACACGCCATAAAGCGGCTTGTCATAAGCTACTTTTTGGGCAGCGTCGCCCCACCTTGTCCACCACCAAACGGTACGGCCGGAGCGACCGGTTTGGTTTTATCTTTTTTGGGTTTTTTCTGCTCGCGATTACTGCGCATTTGTCCTTTGGCCATGAGAGTTCTCCTGAAAAATTGGGATGAATAAGCAACACACGCGGCGCCATTCGTTGCGAAAAAATACTACGAACACCATGCCCTGTCGCGTTGTTGCACCATTGTCAAATACTACGCCTAATCGATCCCTATGGTACGTCTGTTGCATCCAATCCCAACGCTAACCAACCCGCCAGACCCAAGGTGCGTAACGTGGCCATGTTCTGCTCGTAAATAACGGCAGTATCAGGAAATGCCTGGATCGCACGCGCCAAGCTTTCCTCACGCAAAAGATGCAAGACAGGATACGGCGAGCGGTTGGTAAAGTTGCTCATGTCATCTGCCTCCGCATCAGCAAATCGATACTGCGGATGAAAGCTGGCGACTTGAATCACACCAGTGAGCCCCTGTACTTTCAAGGCAATCTCTACCAGATCGAGAAAGTTGGCAAAGTCATCAAATTTAGCCAGCGCATAGGGAAGAATCAGCAAGGTGGTATCCACGCTTTCCGGCTTTGCTGCAATCAAGGTACGCAATTCACGCTCCAGATCGTCGAGCACCGCATCACTGGTTTGCGCGCTACTAACGGCATAGCGCACCTGACGCTTGGCATGCACGGTTTTTGCAAATGGGCAAAGATTCAGGCCAATGACCGCGCGCTCCAGCCAGCACTTTGTAGCCGTGATCACTTCGCCATGCGTGGGCTTAACAGATGAGGAACACATAGAAAACACCCATGAACACCCATGACCCGCCCAGGAAAAACCTTGGCGTGGGGATGGCGCATAGCTTACAGCACTTCAGCTGCGTGATCCGCTAATCGTGAACGCTCACCTCGCTGCAGCGTAACGTGGCCTGAATAAGCCCACCCTTTGAAACGATCCACCACATAGGTAAGCCCCGAGCTTCCTTCGGTGAGATACGGCGTATCAATCTGGGCGATATTGCCCAGGCACACGACTTTGGTACCCGGGCCTGCGCGAGTAATCAGCGTTTTCATCTGCTTGGGTGTCAGATTTTGCGCTTCGTCGATGATGAGAAACTTATTTAAAAAGGTGCGCCCACGCATGAAGTTAAGCGATTTGACCTTGATGCGGCTACGAATCAAATCCATCGTGGCAGCGCGCCCCCACTCACCACCATAGGCACCACCGGACGGGCTTGTGCTACCAAATGTGCCTGCAGGCTCGCTGGACGGCTTGTTTAGTACATCAAGGTTATCTTCCAGTGCGCCCATCCAGGGGGTCATTTTTTCCTCTTCTGTTCCCGGCAAAAATCCGATGTCCTCGCCCACGGGAACAGTCACGCGGGTGATGATGATTTCAGAAAACCGCTTGCTCTCCAAAGTCTGCGTTAAAGCAGCCGCTAGCGTCAATAATGTTTTTCCAGTCCCTGCCTGACCAAGCAAGGTAACAAAATCGATGTCCGGATTCATCAGCAGATTCAAGGCGAAATTCTGTTCACGATTTCTCGCCACAATCCCCCAGATGGCGTTTTTTGCATGGCTGTAATCGGTCAGCGTTTCCAGTTCCGCCGTCTTGCCAGCGCCGACTTTTACCCATGCCTGAAAAGGCTGCGGCTCATCCTGCCAGACAAATTCATTCACTAGCAAATCAGGACATAGCGGCCCCTGAATACGGTAATAGGTACGGCTATCCTTTTTCCATGACTCCAGGCCCTTGCCATGGGTTTCCCAAAAATCAGGCGGCAATTCACTCGTGCCGGTGTATAGCAGATCAGTGTCTTCAAGTACTTTATCGTTAAAGTAATCCTGTGCCTCCAAACCCAGCGCACGTGCTTTGATGCGCATGTTGATGTCTTTGGAAACCAGGATCACCGGCCGCTGGGGAAATGTCTGCCCGAGATGCATCACCACGCCGATAATTTGGTTATCAGCCTTGGCGGTAGGTAGCGCGATAGGCAATACGCTGTTGATCGCCTCCGTCTGCAAAAAAAGATGTCCGGTGGCCAACCCGCGCGATACCTCACCCAAATGAATGCCTGCGGCCATGTTGTGCTCGGTACCACTCACAATCTCATCCAGCATGCGGCTGGCTTGGCGCGCATTACGCGCCACTTCTGTCATGCCTTTTTTATTGGCATCCAGCTCTTCTAACACCATCATGGGCACAAAAAGATCATGCTCTTCAAAACGATAGAGCGACAAGGGATCGTGCATCAACACATTGGTGTCAAGCACAAAAAGTTTGGTAGTGGCCTTTTTTACGGTTGTTGCACGCTTTGCATTCATAGCCACCTCAAAATTGTCAAGATGAACTCAAGATAGCGGCCCTGGTGATTGGGCAAGATGCAGATGAAAGGGCGGATTTCGCCTTTGATCAATGATTAAAGCTTCATCACCGCGTCAAGAACTGTGGCAGCGTTGCCATCGGCCTTGGTGGCACGCCATTCGTGACGTAACACACCCGTTGCATCAATCAGAAAAGTACTGCGTTCAATGCCCAGCACTTTTTTGCCATACAGCATTTTGTTTTTAACAACATCGAACATGCGGCATACCGCGCCTTCAATGTCAGAAATCAATTCAAACGGCAGGCCAAACTTCGCCTTGAAGTTCTCATGCGACTTGAGCGAGTCACGCGAAACACCGAAAACAACACAATCTGCCTTGATGAATTCGGCATGCAAATCGCGAAACTGTTGCGCCTGTGTTGTACAGCCCGGGGTGTTGTCCTTGGGATAGAAATACAACACAACAGGATGTCCAAGATGGGCAGACAACATAAAATCGCCACCGGTTGCCGGAGCTGTAAATTCAGGCACAACCAAGCCGACAATTGAAGGTTGCGTAGCGGCCATAGCGGCAGATGTCGATGCCGACGTAGAGGTGAACGTAGAAATAGCGTGGTTCATGCAGCTTCCTTCCATGGTAATAAGAATTCCTCGCCCTGCAACATCAAAGTACCGGAACGACCGGATACTTCACCGCGGATCATTTCATGGCGAGGCAGCTTTGCCAGGTCAAGCGTGTCACACATCTGTCCGAGCGAAATCAACTGATAACCTTGTTCGCGCCAACCCGTGAGTAAACGCGCCAACGTATCGCCTAGCTTCATCCCTTCGAGTTCGGCATGCAGTGTGAATACGTGATCCTTGGACTCGGTCGCGGTTAAACGCAGCAACCGCTGATGCACATTCTCACTCGTCAAATCCTCTGTGCCAATCAGTTCATCCAGTGTCGGCAACGTGGTCGGCAATTGCGGGCATAAAACAACTTCTGCATTCCATACCGGCATGAAGGGATGGCTACCACGGCAATCTGATGCCCAGCGGTAACCCAGCCGTTGCGTCATGCGCAACGCATGGGGATTCATCTGCCAACCCGCCGCGCCCACGCCTTGCGCCGCGACACCAAACGTTTCGAGAAAGCATGCATAGGCATGGCGCATCTCATTTTCAGTCCATGCCGCATCCGCGTTTGTCACGCCATCTTGCCATTTGACATGATCCCAGCAATGAATGGCTGTCTCGAACCCTGCGCCACGCGTAGCTCGCATCACGTCTGCCCCACGGCGGCCAATATTCGGGCCGGGCAGCAACGTGCCATACATCAGCGTCTTGATACCATAATGTTCGACCACGGAGGTGCGCTGCACTTTTTTCATAAAGCCGGGACGTAGCGCGCGGCGAATGGCGCGGCCAGTATGGTCCGGCCCCATCGAAAACAGGAAGCTGGCGTTGGCCTCGTGTTGCTGCAAAAGTTCAATCAGCCGGGGCACACCTTGCAAAGTGCCACGCAAAGTATCCACATCAATTTTTAGCGCCAGCTTCATCGCCACTTAATCCATCAATTGACGTGCGGCAGCGACATCATGGCGATAGGCCTCGAAAATGCTGCGCAAAGCATCGGCAAACTCTACTTTTGGTTCCCACTCCAGGTCTGCCATGGTGTTGCTGATCTTCGGCACGCGGTGCTGAGTGTCTTGGTAACCCGCACCGTAATACTCGCCTGAGGTTGTTTCAACAATCTGCACTTGCGCTGCGGTATCTGCATATTCAGGAAACTGTTTGGCCATATCGAGCATCATGGTCGCCAGATCGCGCACTGAATAATTATTCTTCGGGTTGCCAATGTTATAAATCTTGCCGTTCGCGATGCCATTCTTGTTAGCGATGATTTTCATCAAGGCATCTATGCCATCCGTCACATAGGTGAAAGAACGTTTTTGCGCACCGCCATCAACCAACTGGATGGGCTCCCCGCGCACGATGTGGCCGAGAAATTGAGTGATAACGCGCGAGCTGCCTTCTTTGGGCGTGTGGATCGAATCCAGCCCCGGCCCGATCCAGTTAAAGGGGCGGAACAGCGTGTAGTTCAACCCTTCTTGCTGCCCGTAAGCGTGGATCACGCGATCCATCATTTGTTTGGCGCAAGAGTAAATCCAGCGTGGCTTGTTGATCGGGCCCAGTACCAGGTTGGAGTTTTCTGGATCGAATTCCGCATCCTGGCTCATGCCGTAAACTTCTGACGTGGAGGGAAAAATTACCCGTTTTTTGTACTTCACTGCATGGCGGATAATTGGCAAGTTAGCCTCAAAATCCAGTTCAAAAACCCGCAGCGGTTCTTTGACATACGTAGCCGGTGTGGCAATCGCCACCAGTGGCAGAATGACATCGCACTTTCTGACGTGATATTCGATCCATTCCCGGTTAATCATGATGTCGCCTTCAAAAAAATGAAAGCGCGGGTTAGTCATCAACTCAGTGACACGCTCTGAGTTCATGTCCATGCCGTACACCTCCCAGTCGGTGGTGTCCATGATGCGCTGGGAAAGGTGATGGCCAATGAAACCATTGACGCCAAGAATGAGGATTTTTTTCATAGCAAAGAAACCGTGGACGTACCGAAAATCGCGTTGAGCGGATTACCGGTAGCGGCTGAAAGGAAAGAACCTGCGAATTCTACCGCGAGCAGACATAAAACCTGCCCATCGCCGCATTCGGCGTACCAGCGACCCTCATGGACAAACAGAGTGGGCTGGCCATAAACCGCACTGGTGCCGCGCTGCCCCTGAGGATGCAGCGAACGCAACACACGCATGCGGCCTTGCGGCATATCAAAAAACGCACCAGGATACGGCGGCGCAACCGCGCGAATCAGGTTATGCACAACTGCTGCGGGCTGATGCCAGTCAATGCGGCCATCTTCCGCACAACGGCCACCAAAGTAACTACCTGCGCTAAGATTTTGCGGTTGCGGCGTGATGCGGCTGGCGAGCAGATCAGGCAATACGTGGTCCAGCGCCAGTTCAGCGGCCAGCGTCACTTTGGCGAATACTTCGCCCGCCGTATCATCGGGCAAAATCGGCACGGCTTGTTGC
>JAYTIQ010000022.1:0-10833 GCA_043731705.1 Rugosibacter sp. | reverse complement strand
CCCGAGGTCATGGATAAGCTGGAGCGTCGCCTGATTCAGTTGAAGATCGAACGCGAGGCGGTGAAGCGCGAAAAAGATGAGGCATCGAAAAAACGTCTGGCTTTGATCGAGCAGGAAATTGTTTCACTGGAGCGCGAATACAACGACCTGGAAGAAATCTGGAAGGCTGAAAAGGCTCAGGTGCAAGGCTCGACGCATATCAAGGAAGAGATTGACCACCTGCGTGTGCAGATGGCTGATTTTCAGCGCAAGGGGCAGTTCGATAAGTTGGCTGAATTGCAATATGGCAAGCTGCCGCAACTGGAGGCTCAGCTGAAGACTGCGGACGCTGTGGCGCAAAAAATCGGCGCTGGTGATACGGCGGTAAAAAAGCTTTTACGCACGCAAGTCGGCGTCGAGGAGATTGCCGAGGTTGTGTCGCGTGCTACCGGTATTCCAGTTTCTAAAATGATGCAGGGCGAGCGCGAAAAATTGCTGCAGATGGAAGACTATTTGCACAAACGCGTGGTGGGTCAGGATGAGGCGGTGCGCCTGGTGTCCGACGCGATTCGTCGTTCGCGCGCTGGTTTGTCTGAAGAAAGCCGTCCGTATGGCTCCTTCCTCTTCCTTGGCCCTACGGGCGTGGGCAAGACAGAGCTGTGCAAGGCGCTGGCTGGATTTTTGTTCGATGCCGAGGACCACTTGATTCGCATCGACATGAGCGAATTCATGGAGAAGCATTCCGTCGCCCGCCTGATTGGCGCGCCGCCGGGCTATGTAGGTTACGAAGAGGGTGGTCATCTTACCGAGCAGGTGCGGCGCAAACCCTATTCCGTGATCCTGTTCGATGAAGTCGAAAAGGCGCATCCGGATGTCTTCAACGTGCTGCTGCAAGTATTGGATGATGGCCGCATGACCGATGGGCAGGGGCGCACGGTGGATTTCAAGAATACGGTGATCGTGATGACGTCGAACCTGGGTAGCCAGATGATCCAGCAAATGTCCGGCTCGGATTACGGCGTGGTCAAGCTTGCGGTGATGGGCGAGGTGAAGACACATTTCCGTCCCGAGTTTATTAACCGGATTGATGAAATCGTGGTCTTCCACGCGCTGGACGAAAAACATATTGCGCAGATTGGCCGCATTCAGTTGCAGTATCTCGAAAAGCGTCTGGCGCGCATGGATATGTCAATGGAAGTGAGCGAGGCGGCGCTGGCGCTAATTGCCGAAGCGGGTTTTGATCCGATATTTGGTGCGCGACCTTTGAAGCGGGCGATCCAGGAAAAAATCGAGAACCCGCTGGCGCGGCAAATGCTTGAAGGAAAGTTTGCCGCCAAGGATGTGATTCGCGTGGATGTAGCCAAAGGGCAACTGGTGTTCAGCAAGGGCTGAAAGTTATGCGGAGCGGTATCCGCGCGAACAGCAATGGCGAGCGGTGGCGCTGTGTCGCGTTAATTACTCAGTTTGGCATGACGCTGGCAGGAAACGAGGTGATCATTGACCATACCTGTGGCTTGCATGTGGGCGTACATGACAGTTGGGCCGACGAAGCGGAAGCCGCGTTGCTTGAGTTCTTTTGACAGGGCTTCCGCTTCAGGCGTGATGGCGGGTACATCGTTCATTGTTTGCCAATGATTGATGCGCGGCTGGCCGTCGACGAACTGCCATAACAACTGATCCAGCGTGCCGCCTTGCTCGTAAAGTTTTAACGTGGCTTGTGCATTGGTGATGCTCGCGGCAATTTTCAGGCGGTTGCGCACGATACCTGCATCGGCGAGTAATCGCGCGACATCCGATTCGCTATAGCGGGCGATTTTTTGTACGTCAAAATCATCAAAAGCGCGGCGATAGTTTTCACGTTTCCGCAAAATCGTGATCCATGACAAGCCGGCCTGCGCGCCTTCCAGCAGCAAGAATTCAAACAGCGTGCGCTCGTTATGGCAAGGCACACCCCATTCGGTGTCGTGATAGGCCATGTAAAGCGGATCGCCGCCACACCAGGGACAGCGTACGTGGGTTGCAGATTGCGAGAGTAGGGGGGATTGCTTTTCTTGGCTCATTGCCTGCTCTCTTTGGTGGTGATTGATTGTTTTTTCAAAAATAGCAAATGATAGTAAAAGTTGCACGATGTCACCATGATATCAACGATGTATCGGGTAAAATTATTCTTTTTATCATCAAGAAATAGAAATGGCGTTAATTGTTCAGAAATATGGTGGCACCTCGATGGGGTCACCCGAGCGTATCCGCAATGTCGCTAAACGCGTCTCACGCTGGAAAGCTCAAGGGCATCAGATCGTTGTCGTGGTCTCCGCCATGAGCGGTGAAACTAACCGGCTGGTTGCTTTGGCCCATGAGGTGTCCTCCCAGCCTGATCTCCGCGAGATGGATGCGATGCTTGCCACGGGCGAGCAAGTCAGCATTGCTTTATTGGCGATGGCGCTACGCGATCTTGGCCTGAAAGCCAAAAGCTATACCGGCGGCCAGGTCAAGGTTTTGACAGACAGCGCTTTTTCCAAAGCGCGCATCCTGGATATTGATGACAGCAACATCCGCCAGGATCTGAATAACGATACCGTAGTGATTGTTGCCGGCTTTCAAGGGGTGGATGCGAGCGGCAATATCACCACGCTGGGCCGGGGCGGCTCGGATACTTCCGGCGTCGCCTTGGCTGCCGCTCTGCAAGCGGAAGAATGTCAGATATATACCGATGTGGATGGCGTATACACGACGGATCCGCGCATCGTGCCTGCGGCCAGAAAACTCGATCAAATCACCTTCGAAGAAATGCTGGAAATGGCCAGCCTGGGTTCAAAGGTGTTGCAGATTCGCTCGGTTGAATTTGCCGGAAAATATAAAGTCAAACTGCGTGTGCTCTCCAGCCTGGAAGAAGAAGGCCAGGAAACTGCCGGCACACTGATCACTTTTGAGGAAAATACCACCATGGAACAACCTATTATTTCAGGCATTGCGTTTAACCGCGACGAAGCCAAGCTAACCGTATCGGGTGTGCCTGACCGCCCCGGTATTGCTTACCAAATCCTGGGCCCGATTGCCGAGGCAAACATTGATGTCGATATGATTATTCAGAACGTAGGCCATGATGGCACAACGGATTTTTCATTCACCGTTAACCGCAGTGAATATGCGCGGGCGAAGAAAATGCTGGAAGAGCAAATAAAACCCCACGTTGGGGCGCTGAAAATTGATGGAGACAACAAGATTTGCAAAGTATCCGCAGTGGGTGTCGGCATGCGCTCCCATCCCGGTGTAGCCAGCAAAATGTTCCGCACGCTGGCTGAAGAAGGCATCAACATTCAGATGATTTCCACTTCCGAGATCAAGATTTCAGTCGTCGTGGATGAAAAGTATCTTGAGCTGGCTGTGCGCGCCTTGCACCGTGCATTTGATTTAGACCAAGCCGCTGTCTAGTATTTTCTCCACCCAGCTGCATGGTGTGGGAATGGGTTGGCGGGAGATTAAAAAACACCCAGCGCTAACCCATTTGCCATGAGGCTGCCGAGTGCCTCGCAGCGCAGAAGGTCTTCTGCTGAAATGATTTTTGGACGCAGAATTTCCTCTGCCGTTTGTGCGTGCGTGCAGACAATCAGCGGGTCTGCAACAGCCCGTAATCGCCAGCCGGTGGTGATGCGCTCAATCTGTCGAGCAGCATTGTGCCCATCGCTACCTGCGCAAATTATCGTGGCATAGGCTCGGCCAGTGATTTTTTCGAGCGCCGGATAATAGCAGCGGTCAAAGAAGTCTTTCATCAACCCGGAAACCGCGCCAAGATTTTCTGGTGTCGCAAAAACATAAGCGTCAGCGGCAAGCACATCATTTGCTGAAGTTTCTGGCGCCAATTTGAGTTGCGCGAGAACCTTTCCTTCAGTGTCAGAGTCTTTGGCGCCTTTGATCAAGGCGTGAGCCATCTGCCGAGTACCATCTGTCACTGAGTGATAAACCACAAGCAACGTCTTTTTGGCGCGCATGACGGTCAGCAGCAATAAGATTTCGCGATAACCACGCTAGGTATCAAGCAAGTTCTGTTTCAACACAACTTTCTCAACCCGGGTTTCAGGTTGTGTCATGACGTAGTGCTTGAGAATTATTTTTCCTGCAGGGCACTATTCAAGCGTTGGGCGCGCGCCTTGGATTCGGCTTTGTTCATTTCAGACACTTGCCGACCATAAGCTTCGCGAGCCTCAAGACCTCGTTGGGTTGCTTCAATGCTCCGAATGCAACGCCAACGCGTGCCTGTCTTGGTAACCATCCGGCGCATTTCTTCACGTGGATGGTGTGTGCGGCAGTGGTAGCAATAAACTAGTTCTTTTGTTTCTTTAGTCATGGAAACGCCATTGATTACATCAAATCAGTAGTAACTACGATCTATCGAGATCCTTGCCGAACTGTAACAGAGTTCAGCAAAGGGGCCAATTCTGACATATTCGTGTGTTAATTCGTTTTTAGCTACTAAATTCTTATAACGCTTTTTAAATCGCCCACTCATAGTGAGTCAATGATCATTTGATACAACAGCTCGGGAAAATCTACGCTGCCTGGTGGGCGGTACTGGGATCGAACCAGTGGCTTCCACCGTGTGAAGGTGGCACTCTACCGCTGAGTTAACCGCCCGCGAAAAGAGCCTAGCATTTAATCATAGATAGGCTGTCAGGTCAATCGCTTTGCGTCTGGGATGACGTAAAATCCGGCGTCTTCATCCTCCCTTCGTTTTTATTCTTATGATTGTACGCACCCGTTTTGCCCCTAGCCCAACCGGTTTCCTGCATATTGGCGGAGCCCGCACTGCCTTGTTTTCATGGGCCTATGCTCGGCGACATGGCGGGAAGTTTATTCTGCGCATTGAAGACACGGATGTCGAGCGCTCAACACCCGAAGCCGTACAGGCAATTCTCGATGGCATGCAATGGTTGGGGTTGAACCATGACGAAGGTCCGTTTTACCAGATGCAGCGTATGGCACGTTACAAGCAAGTCATTGACGAAATGTTGGTGGTAGGAACTGCCTATCGTTGCTACACCACGCGGGAAGAGCTGGACACGCTACGCGCTAGACAGGAAGCGCGTAAAGAAAAACCGCGTTACGATGGCCGCTGGCGCCCTGATGCTGGCAAAACCTTGTCGCCCGTGCCAGAGGGCGTGCCACCTGTTGTGCGCTTTCGTAATCCGACCGATGGTGTGGTGGCTTGGGACGATCAAGTCAAAGGACGGATTGAGTTTTCCAATGGTGAATTAGACGATTTTATTATCGCCCGTGGCGATGGCACGCCGACCTACAATTTTTGTGTGGTGGTAGATGATTGGGATATGGCCATCACTCATGTGATTCGTGGCGACGATCATGTCAATAACACGCCAAGACAGATCAATCTGTTGCAGGCGCTGGGTGCGCCCGTGCCTTGTTACGCCCATCTGTCGATGATCCTTGGTGAAGATGGCCAGAAGCTGTCCAAACGGCATGGTGCGGTGTCGGTGATGCAATATGACGACGATGGGTATTTACCTGAGGCCGTGCTGAACTATCTGGCGCGTCTTGGCTGGTCGCATGGCGATGAGGAAGTTTTCAGCATGGAACAGCTTACTCAGTGGTTCGATCTTGATCACATCACCGCATCAGCCGCGCAATTCAATACTGAAAAACTCAATTGGCTTAACGCGCATTACATCAAGGCGGCTGCCCCGCAACGCCTCGCGGCTGAGGTTGTGCGTCGGTTGGCGCAGCAAGGTATTACAACAAAGGATGGCCCGGACGTTGCCAAAGTAGCCGCGCTTTATCGTGATCGGGCGGGCAATCTGAACGAATTGGCTGATGCAGTGCACCCGTTTTATGTGCATGTGCATGCGAGCGAAGAAGTCCGTGTTCAGCATCTGACGGAGACTGCACGCAATGCTTTGGCGGTTCTGCGCAATCGCTTGATGGACTGCACATGGCAAGCGGCTGAACTGGGGCAATTGGTGAAACAGACAGCCACCGAACTCGGATTGAAAATGCCCCAGGTAGCGATTCCGCTACGTATTGCCTTGCTTGGCTTGCCGCAATCACCGGCGATCGATGCCGTGCTGGAAACGATGGGACGCGAGCGGGTGCTTGAGCGATTGAGTTCTGCTTTGGCCAGATAAATGGCCAGATAAAAAAACGCTTCCGGGTCGCGGTGACCGGGAAGCGTTTGGATGATGGGTTTGTTGCAGATTAACGGCTGATGAGGGTGCCGTTGTCCAAGCGAACTTTGTCGCCTTCGCGCCATCCGGGTGGCGTCTCGCTGGGGAAGATTTGCGTGGTGCCATCTTCATAGCGAACTACCGTCTCGTAAGTCTGTTTTTTCTTCATGGTTTTTTCAATCTTGTTGCCGGCCAGCGCGCCGCCCAACACGCCGGCAACGGTGGCGACGGTGCGGCCGCGGCCCTGGCCGACCTGATTACCCAGCAGACCACCCACCACGCCGCCAGCAACGCCACCCACGCCGCTGCCGTCGGGTTCAACGGTCAGGGTGCGGATTTGCTCAACGACGCCACAGTCACGGCATTTTGCGGAGGGCGTCGACTCAGAAGTCCGCGCTGGTGAGACGGCGGTTCTTGCTTTTTTTGTCACATGTTTATGTGCAGGCGCAGAACTTTTCGATTGAACAGTTTTTGCCGGATCGGCTGAGGTACCCGACTGTGTTGAATCCGCAATTTTGATGGGATCGGCCAGCTCGGCAGTTTTTTCTGCAGCAAGTTGTTGTGGTTGAGTGATAGGTGTTTCGGGCTTGGGGGTGGCGGCTGGATTAGGCAATATGCCAGTCAGCACACCCACGCCGGCCAAAGCAGCGGCGGTCACTGCGATGGCTGCAGTGAGTATTAGCGGATGAGTACGGGATTGGGAGGGTGTGGTTTGCATAAGATTCTCCTGAGCAATTTCAACAAATAGATCATAGCGCAGTCAAACAGACAATGGGAAAAACGATACTTGTTGTTACAGATTGGCGCTGTTGCTGACATTTTTGCGCCGCATTTCATGCAAGTAAAAGCGCGCCGGATCGAGAAGCTTGACCAGCCTTGACTCAAGCGGCAAAGGTTCGCCTGCCAGCTGGCTGGCCAGCAATTCGGCTGCCAGCGGTGCCCAAACCATGCCGCGCGCACCGAGGCCTAGCAACACATGCAACCCCGGGATGCGTGGCATGTTGATGAGTGTGGCGTGTTCCACGTCTTTGGCCGCTAGCGGCGCGGGCAGGGGGCCAACTAACGGTAAGCGATCGCGCGCTGTTGAGCGTATGCCGACGCGTCCTGTCAACGTGCGGGCATCAATGCCAAGCGCTGCGCCCGGGAGCAATTCTTCAAGCCGCTGCAGGTTGCCTTGGTGATCGCTCAGGCGGCTTTGCAGATCGCTGTCGCCGCTGTCAAAGCTCGCGCCGACGCATAGGATGCCTGATCCTGGCGGCGTCAAATAGCCGGAGCGGCAGAGCACATGGCGCAGTGGTGGGTAGTGGTCATTACCTGCTAGTTTTTCCAGATAGCTGATCTGGCCGCGTATTGGCACGAGTGTTAGCGGCACGGGGCAGGGCAGCAGCGCTTCGGCTGCCTGAGCATTCGCAAGAATCAGATGTGGCGCGCTGCCTAGTAGATTATCGGCACTATCAAATATCTGCCAGCCATAGATGGTTTGCTCTAGCCGCGCCACTTCAACGTTGTAATGCGCACGTATGCGTTCACCGCCTACGGCGAGCAGGGCATTGCACAAACTTGCCGGATCTACCCAACCCCCTGCGGGAAACCACCAGCCCCCATGTGCCAATGGGCGACCTATTTTTGCTTCGGCAGCGGCATGATCGAGAAAGCTGACCAACTCGGCAGGCAGGTTCAATTCGTCCACAATGCTGCACTGTAGTGCTTCATGTTCGGCATCGCGTGCAACATGCAGCACGCCGCAGGGTGACCAGCGCACGCCAGGCAGCTCAGTCAAGCGGCGCAGCGCATACAGGTAGCAGGCACGCGACAGCCGGGCTGCTGGCGCATCATCTCTTGTCAAGAGCGGCAGCAGCACGCCGGAAGGGTTGCCCGAAGCTTCTTGCGCCGGTGCGGCGTTGCGCTCGAAAAGATCAACCTGCCAGCCACGCTGGGCGAGGCGTTCGCTGATCGCTACGCCTGCGAGGCCTGCGCCGATGACCAGGGCTTTGCGCTCGCCATGCATAGAAGTCGGCGCTGGTGAGACGGCAACTTTATTCAGGACGCATTTGCGGAAACAGAATTACATCGCGGATGGAGGCGGAATCAGTGAGCAGCATGATCAGCCGGTCAATGCCGATGCCGCAGCCACCAGTGGGCGGCAAGCCGTATTCCAGGGCGCGAATGTAGTCGGCATCAAAATACATGGCTTCTTCGTCACCCGCTTCCTTGGCTTTGGCTTGTTCCTGAAAGCGCGCAGCCTGGTCTTCCGGGTCGTTCAATTCGGAAAAACCATTGGCGATTTCGCGGCCGACGATGAATAGTTCAAAACGCTCGGTGACTTCTGGATTGCTGTCGCTGCGCCGCGCTAGAGGCGAGACTTCAGCAGGGTAGTCGATGATGTAGGTAGGCTCCCACAATTCGGCTTCAGTGGTTTCTTCGAACAACGCCAGTTGCAGGCCGCCGAGCCCGGCGTGGCACAGATGCGGCGCGTTGAAGTCGCACTTCAAATCAGCCAGCTTTTGCCGCAGCCAGTCGATGTCATTCAATTGTTCAAACGAGTAGCCGGGGTGATAGTGATGAATCGCGCCAACGATGGTGAAACGAGCAAAAGGTTGCGATAAATCCAGTGTGCGGCCTTGATATTCGAACACCTCGGTGCCCAACGCTTCGCGTGCCGAATGACGCAGCAAGCCTTCGGTGAAGTCCATCAACTGGCGATAGTCGGTATAGGCCTCGTAAAACTCCATCATGGTGAATTCGGGGTTATGCCGTGGCGAAAGCCCTTCGTTTCTGAAATTGCGATTGACCTCGAATACTTTTTCAAACCCGCCGACAACAAGGCGCTTTAAATACAGCTCGGGCGCAATGCGCAGAAACAATTCCATATCCAGCGCGTTGTGATGCGTCTTGAACGGCTTGGCTGCTGCGCCACCGGGGATCGGATGCATCATCGGGGTTTCGACTTCCAGAAAACCGTGATGCGTCATGTAATTGCGGATGGACTGCACCATGCGGCTGCGGGCAACGAAGGTGAGGCGTGTCTGCTCGTTGGTGATGAGGTCAACATAGCGGTTGCGGTATTTCTGCTCGATGTCGGTCAAGCCATGAAATTTTTCAGGCAGCGGCCGCAAGGATTTGGTCAGCAGACGAATCTCGCTGCAATGCACGGTGAGCTCGCCGGTTTTGGTTTTCATCAGCGTGCCTTCGCAGCCAATGATGTCGCCGCTATCCCAGTGCTTGAACGCACTGTGTTCTGCTTCACCGATGGAATCGTTGCTGATGAAAAGCTGAATGCGCCCGGACATATCCTGAATCGTGGCGAAACTGGCCTTGCCCATCACGCGCTTGAGCATGATGCGCCCGGCTATCTTGACGGTAATTGGCGTCGCTTCAAGTTCTTCGCGAGTTTTTACGGCGTAGAGTTCATCCAGGCGCCCCGCAAGATTTTCACGGGAAAAATCGTTAGGAAACGCCTGGCCTGTCGCGCGCCATGCGTTAAGTTTTTCGCGCCGCTCAGCAATCAGGCGGTTTTCATCGACAAGAATAGCAGGTTGTTCGCTCATGGGAATCATCCGGTGTTTGCGTAAAATGGTTGCGTAAAATTATGGCGTGAGAAATCACACGCCTTGTTTCAGGCTGGCTTCAATAAATGGGTCAAGATCACCATCGAGCACTTTTTGCGTGTTCGAGGTTTCAACATTGGTGCGTAAATCCTTGATGCGGCTTTGATCTAACACATAGCTGCGAATCTGATGACCCCAGCCGACATCGGTCTTGCCCGCTTCGAGTTTGTCGGCGGCGGCTTTTCTTTTGCGCATTTCTTCTTCATACAAACGTGACTTCAACATCGTCATGGCTTCGGCACGGTTGCGATGCTGCGAGCGGTCATTCTGACATTGCACGACGATGCCTGAGGGCATATGCGTGATGCGGATAGCGGAGTCAGTTTTGTTGATGTGCTGGCCACCCGCACCACTGGCGCGATAGGTATCGACGCGCAAATCGGCCGGATTGATGTCAATCTCGATGGAATCATCAATTTCAGGATACACATACAAGCTGGCAAATGAGGTGTGGCGCCCGCCCGACGAGTCGAATGGGCTTTTGCGCACCAGGCGATGCACGCCGGTTTCCGTGCGCAATAAACCGTAGGCATAGTCACCGGTAACTTTCAGCGAGGCGCTGCGAATGCCCGCCACATCGCCGTCTGTTTCCTCAAGAACTTCCACTTTGAAGCCCTTGATTTCGCAGTAACGCAGGTATTGCCTGAGCAGCATGCTGGCCCAGTCGCACGCTTCAGTGCCACCAGCGCCTGCTTGAATATCAATAAAGCAGTTATTGGCATCAGCCGGGTTGTTGAACATGCGGCGGAATTCAAGGCCGCTGACTTCTTGTTCTATGGCAACTAAATCGTTTTCGACTGCGATGAGTGTCTCTTCGT
Organism: Rugosibacter sp.; assembly: GCA_043731705.1. Lineage (GTDB taxonomy): Bacteria > Pseudomonadota > Gammaproteobacteria > Burkholderiales > Rhodocyclaceae > Rugosibacter. The sequence goes on along the minus strand of JAYTIQ010000022.1, from coordinate 252 downwards.
CATCTTCGCCTTTGGCCAGATCAAACAGCTCGTGACCGTCGATCAGTCGCTGCGTAATCCGATCGAGGCTCAGCACAACGGATTCCAGGGTTTTTCGTTCTCGCCCCAAGGCTTGTGCTTTTTCCGCATCGTCCCAGATTTTCGGGTCTTCTAGTAAGCCAACGATTTCTTCAAGCCGCGATGCCTTGGCATCGTAGTCAAAGATACCTCCGTAGTTCTTGAGCACGCATTTTCAGGTTGCTGATGTGGTTG
>JAYTIQ010000021.1:0-4931 GCA_043731705.1 Rugosibacter sp. | reverse complement strand
AAGCGTGGGGAAGCGCGCGAGAAATCGCTGATAGTACGGAATCACGGTGACCACCTGCGTTTGCTGCAACATGATTTCCGCGAGCCAAACGCGGTACGGGTCGCGCGTGTTTTGCCAGGGCAGGTCATGTCGTCCATGCTGCGCATGCCAGTGGATGAGGCGGCTGGAAAAACTTTTGCTCAAGATTTTTTACGGGTTAATCGCTTTTAATCGGCTTCACTTTGCTCGCCGCAAGTTTTGCTCTAACGCGCGCATTTCGTTGCCTGGACGGATGCGCTGTGCTTCTTCCGGGTTGCTTTCGGCCTTGTCGAACAAAAGCATTTTGCTCGACAAGGCCAAGGCTTCAAGCTTGAGCTGCTTGTCAGTGTCCATCAGTAGCCCCCTTCCTTTTGGTGACGCACAGTCAGAATGGTGACGGTATCACCATCGAAGCGATACCGTGCTACATAGCCGCTGTCACCAAAGTCGATCATCCATTCCCGGTACTCGTCTGACATTTCATCAATCGGTCGGCCAATCTGTGGCTGGTGCCCAAGCACCTGCACGGCTTTCATGATGGTTTCGGCTGCTCGTTTGGCTGCGGCTGGATTCTTTGGCCGCAAAAACTCCCGCAATCGCTGAAGATCGCGGATTGCGCAGGGCACGTATTTCACTTGTGGCATACGGGGGCTAGCAGTTCGTTTTCAGTACCCCAGCTGGCAAGCCATGCATCCACTTCTTCAGAGGTCGCATGCAAGTGTGTTTCCTGATAGTCCTCCCACGCCTTGATAGCGTCTTGTCGGAAAGATTCGCGCTTTTCCTCGCGCTCGATGTACTGGCTGATGGCTTCACGCATCATCCAATGCGCGGAGCGGTGGCGAGCTTCGGCCAGACTTTCAATTCGGGCGCGGGTATCCGGATCGAGTTTTACAGATACGGTTTTAGCGGCAATGGCAGGCATGGCGCTTTCTCCTTTGGTGTCAATAGGTGTTACGCTAACACACTTTAACACCTCATGCCCGGTGAATCGCGCTCGATCTTTTGCACTTTATTCCACTGCTGGAGGTACTTGCAACGCCACCTGCGGTCGCTGCAAGCGTCATGGGATGCCTTGATCTTGTCTCTGGGTTGTTGCGGCATTAACCGGCTTGACCAGGCTCGCCGCAAGTTTTGCTCTGGCACGTGCCTCATCGGTTGTATCCGCGGTGGCCACGGCCACGCCCATGCGGCGCTTAATAAAACTTTCCGGCTTGCCAAATAATCGCAAGTCGGATTCCGGTACGCGCAAGGCTTCTGCTACGCCCTCAAAGGCGATGCCTTTGGCATCCATGCCGCCATAGATCACCGCCGAAGCACCTGCACGGCGCAAACTGGTATCGACCGGCAAGCCAAGAATGGCGCGTGCATGCAGCTCGAACTCAGACAAGCGCTGGGTGGCCAGCGTCACCAGCCCGGTGTCATGCGGGCGCGGGCTGACTTCAGAAAACCACACGTCATCCCCCTTGATGAACAATTCAACGCCAAAGAGGCCGCGTCCGCCAAGATTGCCAGTGATCGCGCACGCCACATCGCGTGATTTTTGCAGCGCCACGGCCGACATATTCATCGGCTGCCAGGATTCAACATAGTCTCCATTCACTTGCACATGGCCGATAGGTTCGCAGAAAAAAGTTTCCACTTCACCCGAGGTACCCACGGCGCGCACCGTCAATTGGGTGATCTCGTAATCAAAATCAATAAAGCCTTCGACAATCACCCGCCCTGCACCCACGCGTCCGCCAGCTTGCGCGTAGTCCCACGCCGTGGCTACATCCGCCGCCGATTTAATCAGCGATTGCCCTTTGCCGGATGAGGACATCACCGGCTTGATGATGCAGGGGTAGCCAATGCCATCACCAGTAGCACCGTCAATCGCCGCTTGCAATTCAGCCAGCGTATCGGCAAAGCGGTAGGGAGAGGTTGGCAGGCCGAGTTCTTCCGCTGCCAGCCGACGAATGCCTTCGCGGTTCATGGTCAGCTGGGTTGCGCGTGCGGTAGGAATAATTTCTGGCCCTGTGCCTGTAAGGCCTGCCTGTTCAATTTCAGCCAATGTCGCGGTGGCGATCGCTTCAATTTCAGGCACGACCAGGTGCGGGTTTTCTTTGTCGATCACCGCACGCAAAGCCGCACCATCCGTCATGTTGATCACATGGCTGCGATGCGCCACCTGCATGCCGGGCGCATCGGCGTAGCGGTCTACGCCAATTACTTCGCAGCCCAGGCGCTGCAATGCGATAATCACCTCTTTGCCGAGCTCTCCGCAGCCTAACAGCATGACGCGTGTGGCGCTAGTTGATAGTGGCGTACCGATGCGAGCATTTTTTTTCATCACCAATCCTTGTTGTAAAGCAACTTTAGATCGCTGATTTTAGCCGACCCTTGATCGCCAATTCATGTCTGAATCCCCGCCAAACCGTATATCCCGCCCGGCTTCGTTTTTGCGCAGCGGCTGGCCTGCGCTGCTTGCCACCTTAAGCATCTGGACCGGCTTTATTCTCGTGTCGCGAGCTGCGGGCAAAGGCATACTCACCGCGTGGGATGTCACTGCGTTGCGCCTCGGCATGGGTAGTTTTATTGCCCTGTTCTTTTTGCCGCGTGTTGCCTTGCCACCGGTAAAGACCATGTTGCTGTTAGCCTTGTTCGGTGGCATTGGCTATGCCTGTTTTATCTACTCCGGTTTTCGTCTCGCCCCGGCAGTACACGGAGCAGTTCTGGCACCGGGATGCCTGCCATTTGCTACAGCAATTGTTGCCTGGCTGTGGTTGAAAAAATTGCCTAATCGTCGGCAAATGCTGGCCTTGCTCGGTGTGCTGATCGGTATCATCTTGATCGCCACCGATACATTATCAGCCAGCGGACAAATTACCGGCTGGCAACTGGTGGGCGATTTACTGTTTATCTGCGCCTCGTTTTCATGGGCTATTTTTACCCTGCTGTTACGCCAGAACCCGATGCCGCCACTGGCGGCGACTGTCGCCACGGTGCTGGGCGGTGCGCTGCTGTATTTGCCGTTCTGGTGGTTTTTGCTGCCCAGCAAACTTTCCAGCGCTGGGCACAGTGAAATTGCGCTACAGGCTTTGTATCAGGGAGTGCTGGTAGTTTTTGTTGCCCTGCTGCTTTACGCGCAGGCGGTGCGCCAGCTCGGGCCGCAAATCGTGGCGCTGGTTCTGGGCATGGTTCCTGTGCTGGCGTCCCTTGCTGCGGTGCCTTTACTGGGCGAACCACTCTCGTTGCTGGCGCTAGCGGGCCTGACAGCGGTTACTGTCGCCGCTGTGCTGGGCGTGCGCGCCAGCCGGTAATGCTTTTTGCATTGTGGAATAAATATAGAACAGAAGAATCTAAGCCTCTGGCTGCCAGTTTTGTAAAATGACAGCCATTGAAGAATCAGAAATGAAAGCAGGGAAGTAAACATGGCATCCGTTGCAACCGAAAAAGTCATCAGCGTGCATCACTGGAACGACACGCTATTCAGCTTCCGCACCACGCGTGATCGCGGCCTGCGCTTTGAGAACGGGCATTTCATCATGATCGGCCTGGAAGTGGATGGCCGCCCGTTATTGCGCGCCTACAGCATCGCCAGCCCGAACCATGAAGAATACCTTGAATTTTTCAGCATCAAGGTCGCCAGCGGCCCGCTTACTTCGCGCCTGCAAAAAATTGAAGTGGGCACCTCAGTGCTGGTGGGCAGCAAACCTACAGGCACGTTGGTGATTCGTGATTTGAAGCCGGGCAAAAATCTTTACCTGTTTTCAACCGGCACGGGCCTTGCGCCATTTTTGAGCATAGTGCAAGACCCCGAAACCTATGCCGCATTTGAAAAAGTCGTGCTGATTCATGGTGTGCGCTACACCAGCGAGCTGGCCTACGCCAAATTATTTACCGAGGATTTGCCGCAGCATGAATTCCTGGGTGATATGGTGAAGGAACAATTGATTTACTACCCCACCGTTACCCGCGAATCTTTCCGCAATCAAGGTCGCATCACCACGTTGATCGAATCCGGCAAGTTGTCGAGCGACATTGGCCTGCCACCGCTGAACCCAGCCCATGATCGCGTCATGATCTGCGGCAGCCCGCACATGCTGGCCGACTGCTCAACCCTGCTCGACGCACGCGGCTTTGCGATTTCACCGCACACCGGCGTGGCTGGCGATTACGTCATTGAGCGCGCGTTTGTCGAACGTTGAGATCAGTTGTTCTATGACTGCAAGCAGTCGGCTGCCGTAAAGTATTTGCGAGCGTAGGCCACCAGTTGACCATCTGTCGGGTGATCAACCGTTTCCACCCCCACAACCTTGCTGCTCATCGGCTGGTCATGGTGATGGATATGCTTGATCAGATTGAGCTTGGCGTTCGCCGGGCCCACGATCAGAATTTCCTCGGCGCCCTTTAATGCCTCAACCACCTCGTGATAGAAGTGCTGGTCTTCTGGTACGCGCCCCACACCAACGACCCCGCGTTTACTGTGCAAGTGCTGATGAGGCTTGCCGGGGCGAACAATGGATGATTCGACGTCATCGGGGCTAATGTGCATCACATGTGCTTCGGCGTGATCAATCCATACAACAGCGTGGTAGTGCGACATGGCATTCCTTTCGGTGATTATTGGCAGATTCGTTGTTGTAATGTGAGGCTTGTGCAGAGAATATCAAGCGCTTGATGGTTGCCACTTGATATAAAACAAATGCCGTGAATATTTGACTCAAAATAGCGTTTCTTATCTGCGTTTCACCCAAAGGGTATTTGCTGCGCGCCGTATCACCAGCACCGACTTTTCGGCCAGGCAGCGCTTGCCATGCAAAAGACGTGGCGCTTAATCCAATCAACATAAGCATGTTCAGCGCGGATGCTGTATTGTTTCACCCGTAACTTGTCGCGCACCTGATCGAGCAGTTTTAGCGGCGAGATGGTTT
>JAYTIQ010000020.1:0-4422 GCA_043731705.1 Rugosibacter sp. | reverse complement strand
GGCACGCCGGAAATGCCAATGCGAATAGATTGCCCGGTGTGAGGCAGCAACTCGGTGAGCAATGTCTGCGCCTGGGTTTGATGTTCTTCCAGAGTGGATTCCATCAGCGTGATCGCTTTGGCCAGCGCACGACGGTTGCCACTGCGCAGCTCGCCAGCGAGCACGCTGTAGTCAATGGCGGGTGAAGCGGGCACCTTGAATTAAGCCTTGTGTGCAGAAGCAATTGCACGCAGCACTTCGCGTGCGGAATCGGGAATCGGCGTGCCTGGGCCGAAAATGCCCGCTGCCCCGATTTTGTATAGCTCGGCATAATCTTGCGCGGGAATCACGCCGCCGACAAACACCACAATGTCGTTCGCCCCCTGCGCCTTGAGCGCTTCGATCAGTGCGGGCACCAGCGTTTTATGGCCAGCCGCCAGGGTGGATACGCCAATGGCATGCACGTCATTTTCAATCGCCTGGCGCGCCGCTTCTTCTGGTGTTTGGAACAGCGGACCGACATCGACGTCAAAACCCAGATCGGCAAAGGCCGTGGCAACTACTTTTGCGCCGCGATCATGCCCGTCCTGCCCGAGCTTGACGATCATGATGCGCGGCCTGCGGCCTGCGGTGGCGGCAAAGCTTTCAATTTCGGTGCGAATGTCATTCATTGTGCTGTCCGCCTCCCCTGAACCATACGCTGCACTATAAACACCGGAGACGGTTTGGTTGGTGGCGCGATGCCGGCCCCAGACTTCTTCCAGCGCATCCGAAATTTCGCCCACGGTCGCGCGCAGGCGTGTGGCCTGGATGGCCAGATCAAGCATATTGCCTGTGCCATTTTTTGCCGCTTCAGTGAGTGCTGCGAGGGACGCCTTGACCGCGGCCGTGTCACGCGTGGCGCGGATTTGCTTCAAGCGGATAATCTGGCCGTCGCGCACCGCGTGGTTATCAACGTCGAGGGTATCAATCGGCGCTTCTTCTTTCAATTTGTATTTATTCACCCCAACGATCACATCCTTGCCGGAATCGATGCGCGCCTGTTTTTCCGCCGCGCAGCGTTCGATCTGCAATTTCGCCCAGCCATTTTCTACCGCCTGCGTCATGCCGCCCATCGTGTCGACTTCCCCGATGATGTTCCAGGCCTTGTCGGCGAGGTCCTGCGTCAGCTTTTCCATCATGTAGCTGCCGGCCCACGGGTCGATCACGTGGGTGATGTGGGTTTCTTCCTGGATGATGAGCTGGGTATTGCGCGCGATGCGGGATGAAAATTCGGTGGGCAGGGCAATGGCTTCATCCAGCGAATTGGTGTGCAAGGATTGCGTGCCGCCAAACACCGCGGCCATGGCTTCCACCGTGGTGCGCACGATGTTGTTGTACGGGTCCTGCTCGGTCAGCGACCAGCCGGAAGTCTGGCAGTGTGTGCGCAGCATCGAGGATTTCGAGTTCTTTGGCTTGAACTCGTCCATGATGCGCCACCACAACAGGCGCGCGGCGCGCAGCTTGGCCACTTCCAGATAAAAATTCATGCCGATGGCAAAAAAGAACGACAGCCGCCCGGCGAATTCATCCACATCCATGCCGCTGGCAATCGCCGTTTTCACATACTCGCGGCCATCGGCCAGGGTGAAGGCCAGTTCCAGCGCCTGAGTCGCCCCGGCTTCCTGCATGTGGTAGCCGGAGATCGAAATCGAGTTGAACTTTGGCATGTTTTTCGCGGTGTAACCGATGATGTCGGCAATAATGCGCATCGACGGTTCCGGCGGGTAAATATAGGTGTTGCGCACCATGAATTCTTTGAGGATGTCGTTCTGGATCGTGCCGGAAAGCTTGTCTTGCGTCACGCCCTGCTCTTCGGCGGCGACCACGTAGCCAGCAAGAATCGGCAGCACTGCGCCATTCATGGTCATCGACACCGAGACCTTGTCGAGCGGAATGCTGTCGAACAGAATTTTCATGTCCTCGACCGAGTCAATGGCTACGCCCGCTTTGCCCACATCCCCCGTGACGCGCGGATGGTCTGAATCATAGCCGCGATGCGTGGCCAGATCGAACGCAACGGAGACACCTTGGCCACCAGCGGCCAGAGCCTTGCGGTAAAACGCATTGGATTCTTCCGCCGTGGAAAATCCGGCGTATTGGCGAATGGTCCATGGCCGCACGGCGTACATGGTGGCTTGCGGGCCGCGCACATAAGGCGCAAAGCCGGGCAGGGTGTTGGCGTAGGGCAGGTTGGCCGTATCCGCCTGCGTGTACAGCGGTTTGACGGTAATGCCTTCAGGCGTTTCCCAATTCAGTTGCGCGACATCGCCACCGGGCGCCGATTTGGCAGCCGCTTTGGCCCAGGTTTCCAGTGAAGGCGTTGGCACGGGATTAAAACCGTCGGAAGGGTTGGAATGGGTGCTCATGGGAGTGACCTCTCTGCCGCATTGTCTTTCAAAAACTGCGCGATGACTAGATGATAACAACGTGTTGCCGATACATTACAAACGCATTTCAAGCGAACTACAAGCGCCATGCAAGTGGTGCGCTGGTGCAGTTGACTTTCTGGCTGCCCGATATGATACTGCATTCATAATTATGATGGCAAAAAAACCAGTCCAAGGCATGCTTGCCTCTACCGCGAACATACTCAATGTCCCGGCACTGTATGCGCAGGTGGCCGAGCGTTTACGCGCCAGGATTTTTGCACATGAGCTGTTGCCCGGTAGCTGGATTGATGAGCAAGTGCTCGCTGCCGAGTATGGCATCAGCCGCACGCCCATGCGCGAAGCGCTAAAAGTGCTGGCCTCGGAAGGCCTGGTGACCTTGAAGCCGCGCCGGGGCTGTTATGTCACCGAATTATCCGAGCAGGAACGCAGCGAGGTCTTTCCGGTGATGGCTTTGCTTGAAAGCCGCGTGGCAGAAGACGCCACGCGCCGTGCCACCAGCGCCGACTTTTTACGGTTATCTGCGCTGCATGAGGAATTGGAATCGTTTGCCCAGGCACAGGATATTGACCGCTTTTTCGACACGAACCAGAAGTTTCACGTGGCGCTGCAGGAGATTGCGGGCAACCAGTATCTCGCCCAGTTGATCAACGATACGCGGCAAGTTGCCATGCTGGCGCGCAGAAATTCATTGCGACCTGCAGGTCGGCTGGAAAACTCTTTGCAGGAACATCGGGAGATTCTGCAAGCGATTCTGGCGCGTGACGCCTCGCTTGCCGGTCAGCGAATGCATAGTCACATATTGTCTGGCGGCTCTGTCGAGTGAGCGGGAGTCAGCAGGTGAGATTTATGCGCTTCGTTAGCCGTCAACCAGGCCAGCGCACCTAAGCCCGCTACTCGCCCGCTGGCGAAACAAGCGGTCAATAAATAGCCGCCTGTGGGGGCTTCCCAGTCGAGCATTTCGCCTGCGCAAAATACACCGGGCAGGGCGCGCAGCATGAGCTGCGAGTCGATGTCGTTGAACAGCACACCGCCTGCGCTGCTAATGGCCTCATCAATGGGGCGTGGTGCAACCAGAGTGATTGGCAGTGCCTTGATGGCCTGCGCAAGACGCAGCGGATCAGCTAAAGTTTCTGCGGGCAAGACTTCATGCAGCAAGGCGGTCTTGACCCCTTTGATGCCCACCCGGCTTTGCAGGTGACTTGCGAGTGAGCGAGCGCCGCGCGGATGAGCGACTTCACTTGCCACGCGTGCCAAGGGTTTGTCGGGCAGCAAATCAAGCGCAATGGTGACCGCGCCTTGCGCTGCAATCGTGTCCCGCAAAAGCGCAGATTGCGCATAGATCAGACTGCCTTCTAGTCCGCTGTCGGAGAGCATCAGCTCGCCTTTGTGCTGGTGTGTTTGCCCTGCGGCATCGGTAAATTGCAGCGCAATGGTTTTGAGCGGTTGCCCGGCAAAGCGGCTGCGCAAGTGGTCACTCCATCCATTGGCGACATCAAAGCCGCAGTTCGCGGGCCGCAAGGGCGCAACCTGCACACCACGTTGCGCCAGCCAAGGCATCCATGCGCCATCCGACCCCAGGCGGGCCCAACTACCACCACCTAAAGCGAGCACCATGGCGTCTGCTTCAAAATTGACTTCACCCTGCGGCGCTAAAAAACGCAGTGCGCCGCTATCCGTCCAGCCTTGCCAGCGATGGCGCATATGAAACCTCACACCGGCTGCGCGCAAGCGATGCAGCCAGTGACGCAACAGCGGGCCGGCTTTCATATCCGCAGGGAACACCCGGCCGGACGAGCCGACGAAGGTCTCAATGCCCAGCGCGTGAATCCAATCGCGCAAGGCGAGCGGAGGCAAGGCATCGAGCAGCGGGCGCATAACCGCAGCACGCGCGCCATAGCGCGACAGAAAAGCCTCGAAAGGTTCAGCGTGGGTAATGTTCAGCCCGCCTTTGCCCGCCAGTAACAGCTTGCGGCCAACGGAAGGCATGGCGTCAAACAGATCAACCTGTACC
>JAYTIQ010000019.1:0-6158 GCA_043731705.1 Rugosibacter sp. | reverse complement strand
CAAGGCTTTTTCGCTGGCCGGTGGCGGCGACACCATTGCGGCAATCAATAAATTTGGCACCAAGGTCAGTTACATCTCGACAGCAGGCGGGGCATTTCTTGAATTTCTTGAAGGCAAAAAACTGCCTGCTGTTGAAATTCTTGAACAACGCGCCAGCACATAATTATTATTGACACCTTTGCCATGCAGCGCGCAACCAAAATCGTAGCGACTCTCGGCCCGGCGTCTAGCAGCCCGGAGCGGTTGGCTGCATTGGTGGCAGCAGGTGTGGATGTGGTGCGGCTGAATTTTTCGCATGGCACGGCAGATGACCATCGGCAGCGCGTAGAAACCTTGCGTGCAGCGGCGCATCACGCGGGGCGCACGGTTGGTGTGATGGCAGATCTGCAGGGGCCGAAAATCCGTATCGGCAAGTTTGCTGCCGGTCTGGTAGCGATTAAGGCGGGCCAGCATTTCATCCTGGATGCTGCTTGCGCTCTGGGCGATGCGACGCGTGTTGGTCTGGATTATCCAGAACTGGTGGACGATGTGGTCGTGGGCGATGTGCTGTTGCTGGATGATGGCCGCACGGTGCTCGATGTGGAGCGCGTCGAAGGCGGCGAAATCCATTGTCGTAACCGGCATGATGGCGAGTTGTCGAACAACAAAGGTATCAACAAGCAAGGTGGGGGGTTGTCGGCCCCCGCGTTGACGCTTAAGGATATGGCGGACATCAAGACAGCCGCTGCGCTGAATGTAGATTTTGTCGCTGTGTCTTTTCCCAAGACGGGTGCCGACATGCGGCAGACGCGGCAGTTGCTGCACGAAGCGGGGTCGGATGCGCTGGTCATCGCAAAAATCGAGCGTGTTGAGGCAATCGATAATTTGCAGGATATTTTGCATGCCACCGATGGTGTCATGGTGGCGCGGGGTGATCTGGCCGTTGAAGTGGGCGATGCGGCAGTGCCTGCTTTGCAAAAGCGCATTATCCGCATGGCGCGCGAGGCCAATCGCTTTGTCATTACGGCCACGCAAATGATGGAGTCGATGATTTCCAGCCCGGTACCGACGCGCGCCGAAGTGTCCGATGTGGCCAATGCTGTGCTGGATGGCACGGATGCCGTGATGTTGTCTGCCGAGACCGCTTCTGGCGCGTATCCCGTGGCCGCAGTAGAAGCTATGGTACGGGTGTGTGTGGCTGCTGAGAGCTCGCATGAAGTCAAAGTGGATGCTCACTTTTTGGATCGCACGTTTACTCGCATTGATCAATCGATTGCCATGGCTGCCTTGTTTACTGCGGTGCACATGAAAGTCAAAGCCATTGCGGCGTTGACCGATTCTGGTTCTACCGCGTTGTGGATGAGCCGCATTAATTCAGGCGTGCCCATCTATGCGTTGACGCCGCGTATCCGCACGCGGTATCGCGTGAGCATTTTTCGTGATGTATTCCCGTTGATTACCAATTTTGTGACGCATGATCGTGATGAGTTACTCTGGCAGGCTGAAGAAACCCTGCTAGCGGCGGGGGCCGTGGAAGAGGGTGATCTGATTGTCCTTACTATTGGCGAGCCGATCGGTTTGGCAGGGGGCACGAATACGTTGAAGCTGGTCAAGGTCGGCGAACACCGACGACCAGCAATTTAATTTTCTTAAGGAGATAGCAATGGCTCTCGTATCTATGCGTCAATTACTTGATCATGCGGCAGAAAATGGGTACGGCCTGCCGGCCTTCAATGTGAATAATCTGGAACAGGTGCAAGCCATCATGGAGGCGGCAGCCGAGACCAACAGCCCCGTCATCATGCAGGGCTCGGCCGGTGCGCGCAAATATGCGGGCGAGGCTTATTTGCGGCATTTGATTGAAGCGGCGGTGGAAGCCAACCCGGATATTCCCGTGGTGATGCACCAGGACCACGGCGCGAGCCCGGCGATTTGCATTCAGGCCATGCGCATGAATTTTTCCAGCGTGATGATGGATGGCTCGTTAAAGGAAGATGCCAAAACGCCTGCCTCGTTTGACTACAACGTCGATGTCACGCGTCGCGTGGTTGACATGGCGCATGCGGTCGGGGTTTCGGTGGAAGGCGAACTGGGTTGCCTGGGTTCGCTGGAAACAGGCATGGGTGAAAAAGAGGATGGTCATGGTGCCGAAGGCATGCTCTCGCATGATCAGCTGCTGACCGATGCGAATGAGGCGGCCGATTTCGTCAAGGCCACGGGCGTTGATGCGCTGGCAATTGCCATTGGCACCTCACACGGCGCGTATAAATTCACCCGCCCGCCCACTGGCGCTGTGCTGCGGATTGATCGCATCAAGGAAATCAACGCGCGGATTCCGAACACGCATTTGGTGATGCATGGTTCATCCTCTGTGCCACAGGATCTGCTCGCAATAATCAATCAATATGGTGGCGCGATGGGCGAAACCTACGGTGTGCCAGTTGAAGAGATTGTTGAAGGCATCAAGCATGGCGTGCGCAAGATCAATATCGATACCGATTTGCGCATGGCGTCCACTGCGGCGATTCGCCGTTTCATGGCTGAAAACCCCAAGGAATTTGACCCGCGCAAGTATCTGGGCGAAACCAGAAAAGCCATGAAAGCCATTTGCAAGGCGCGCTACGAAGCCTTTGGTTGCGCTGGTCAGGCGAGTAAAATAAAACCTGTATCGATGGAAAAAATGGCCACGCGCTATACGGGTGGCGAGCTCAATGCCATTGTCAAATAATTTCTTTTTACTTCGAGTTTTCTCATGACACAATCTGCCTTGTTTGAATCTTCATTAACGAGTTTGCCCCTGCTGGCGCGTGGCAAAGTGCGCGACATCTATGCTGTGAGCGATGATCTTTTGCTCATTATCACGACCGATCGTTTATCTGCTTTTGATGTCATTTTGCCGGATCCGATCCCCGGCAAGGGTGAAGTACTGACTGCTGTGGCTGACTTCTGGTTTGGCAAGTTGGCACATGTGATCTCAAATCAGCTGACGGGGATAGATCCTGAATCCGTAGTGGAAACAGAAGCCGAGCGAGAGCAAGTGCGTGGCCGTTCCGTCGTCGTCAAGCGCCTTAAGCCCTTGCCGATTGAAGCGGTGGCGCGTGGCTACCTGATCGGCTCGGGCTGGAAGGATTACCAAACGACCGGTGCCGTTTGCGGGATTGCCCTGCCTGCGGGACTGCAACAGGCACAGCAATTGCCCGAACCGATTTTTACGCCGGCAACCAAAGCGGAAATGGGCGATCACGACGAAAATATCGACTACGCCACGGTAGAGGGCTTGATTGGTGTTGAGCTGGCCAAAAAAGTCAAAGAAACCACGTTGCGCCTGTACCGCGAAGCAGCTGCATTTGCCCGCGTGCACGGCATTATTATTGCCGATACCAAATTTGAATTTGGCCAGGATAAAGAGGGCCGGCTGTATTTGATTGACGAAGTGCTGACGCCTGATTCATCGCGCTTCTGGCCGGCTAATCAATATCAGGTGGGTATCAGCCCCCCCAGTTTTGATAAACAGTTTGTGCGCGATTACCTCGATACTCTGGATTGGAACAAGCAGGCGCCAGGCCCCCGTTTGCCTGTGGAGGTGATTGAAAAAACTGCCGCCAAGTATCGTGAGGCACTAACCCGCCTGACAGGTTTGACGCCCGCAGCCTAGTGAAGGATTTCGGTCGGTTATTTTCACTGCCTGCGATTGCCATTCAATGACACTTAACTACTAGAGACTGAACTTGTCTTCATGACTGACTCATCAAGAATTGAGGCAAGTATTGGTTACTTCAGGACTTTGTTAGCGGGCGGATCAGGCTCGGGTGATTCCTCTTCAGTCATTCAGGGAGGTGGCAAGGACTTAACTGCTTCTCACAGACGGGTCAAGGCTGGAGATGTTAAAGCGCTAAAAAAGACCATCAATCTGTAAAAGCTGAAAGCCGAACATGAAAAAGTGGAGCAAGCCAAGCTCGCGGTTCTGAAGGGGGAACTGGAGTCTTTGATCGATGCCAGCCCCACCCTGAAGCAGTTCAAGAGCCAGCTATTGCTTGATCTCACCAGTGAAGGCTTGCGAATTCAGATCGTCGACGAAAAGAATCGGCCGATGTTCGACTCTGCCAGCTCGGAAGTAAAGCCCTATACGCGTCTTATTTTGCGCGAGATTGGCAAAACACTGAACGAGGTGGAAAACCTATCAGTTTATCTGGCCATACGGATGCCCAGCCTTTTGCCAGTGAAGCGCGTGACTCCAGCAACTGGGAACTTCCACTAATCGTGCGAATGCTTCGTGTCGTGAGCTTATTGCTGGCGGCATGAGGGATGACAAGATCATGCGTGTGGTTGGCATGTCTTCGACGGTATTATTCGACAAGCAGGATCCCTACAATTCAATCAATCGCCGCATCAGTATTGTTATCATGAACAAGCGTACAGAAGAGGCGCTTTTAGCTGACGGGAAAACAATCGAGGCTGATAATACCCAGGAGATTGAAAAGAATATGCTCGACTCGCAGCCACCCAGTACTGCGGAGCATTGAGGTACTTTCTAAATGAGCGACTCATTTAAGCGCTGTAGTTACAATCAATGACCGTGTCACCCCAGGTGATCGGCACCAGTTTCTCGATCTGATCTGGGCGGAATGGGAATTCGGACTTTACCCCTCTGTGCTGCTAGGCCATAATGAGATAGTTCTTTTATTTTGCCGGGAATGCGTTGTTGCATCCCTTTGTGTTTATCCGCCACTATGAATACATCAACCTCTACGACTTCCCCACCCCTACCGGAAAAAATCGCACTTTTGGTGCATGAAGCACGCTGGCTGTTAGTGGCCGTCTGCGGGATTTATCTCGCGATTATTTTATGGGGCTTTAACCCGGCAGACCCTGGCTGGTCGCACGCGGCAACTGTTGAGCGGGTGATGAACCCGGGTGGGCGAATAGGTGCCTGGCTAGCTGATCTGATCTTGTATCTTTTCGGGCTGTCTGCCTGGTGGTTGGCGGCGCTGCCTTTTTTTCTCTTGGCGTGGGGTTATCACCGGGTCAGTCGTTTGTTTGATGGCGATCGGCGGTCTTTATTTATCTCGCTCATTGGTTTTAGTGTACTGCTACTGGCAAGCGCCGGTATGGAGGCGATGCGTTTCTGGAGCGCAAAGCTGGCACTGCCTTTGGCGCCGGGAGGCATGTTGGGTTTTGAAGTGGGTCGATTGGCGGCACAGTTTCTGGGTTTTGCCGGAGGCACACTGGTTTTGCTGGTGTTGATCATGGTGGGCTTCAGCTTGTTTACTGGCATCTCATGGGTAGGCGTGGCTGAAAAATGTGGCGCCTTGCTCGAATCCGCCTGGGCCGGTGGCCAGTTATTAAGGGAGCAGTGGCAAGATCGACGTTATGGGCGGCAGGTTGCGGATCAGCGCGAAGCCGTGGTGGAGACAGAGCGCCGCAAGATTGAAGATAATCCGTTGCCACCGCTCAAGATCGAGCCTGTCGAATTGGATATTCCTCTGGCACCGAAGGCTGTTGCGCGGGTTGAAAAAGAGCGTCAGTCTGCCCTGTTTTTTGATGCAGCAGGCGGGGCTTTGCCCCCACTGCATTTGCTCACCGAGCCTACACATAACCCGGCGGATGTGCCTTCCACTGAAACGCTGGAATTTACCTCGCGCCTGATCGAGCGCAAGTTGGCTGATTTCAATGTCACCGCCAAAGTGGTCTCGGCCCATCCCGGTCCGGTGGTGACGCGGTATGAAATCGAGCCCGCCATTGGCGTCAAGGGCAGTCAGGTGGTTGGCCTGGCCAAGGATCTGGCGCGTGCATTGTCGTTGGTGTCGATCCGCGTGGTGGAAACCGTGCCCGGAAAATCCTGCATGGCGCTGGAACTGCCCAACCCGAAGCGGCAGATTGTGCGGTTGTCCGAGATCATTGGCTCGCAGGCGTATCACGGCATGGCTTCGCCACTGTCCATCTCGCTGGGCAAGGATATTGGCGGCCAGCCGGTGGTGGCCGATCTGGCGAAAATGCCGCATCTGCTGGTGGCGGGTACGACGGGTTCGGGTAAGTCGGTGGGTGTGAATGCGATGATCCTCTCGCTGGTGTTCAAGTCCGGCCCGCAGGATGTGCGCCTGATCATGATCGACCCCAAAATGCTGGAATTGTCTATCTACGAAGGCATCCCGCATCTGCTGGCGCCCGTGGTGACGGAC
>JAYTIQ010000018.1:0-3365 GCA_043731705.1 Rugosibacter sp. | reverse complement strand
CGTGCCTGGGGGCCGCGGCTGGGCTTGACGGGTTTGGTCAGTCATGCTGAGTCCACGCTTTCTTTTGTCGGCGAGGGGTTTGATCCGGCGCATGATTTGACGGGCGACCGTTCTTTGAAGATCATTCAGGGGCGCCGTCTGGGTGCTGCTGACCATGATCAAATTCTGGTGGGCAAGGGCTTGGCAACGCTCATGGGGGTGCAGGCGGGTGATGCCGTTGTGGTGTTGGTGGATACCCCTGCCAGTGGCTTGAGTGCTATTGATGCAAAAGTAGCCGGGATATTCGAGTCAGTGAGCAAGGCGTATGACGACAGCACTCTGCTGCTTCATATTGCCGCTGCACGCAAGCTGCTCAAGGTGGATGGTGCGCATCGCTGGCTGGTTTATCTGGATAAAACAGAAAATACTTCGCGTGTGGCAGAGTCGTTGCGCGCGCGGTTTGGTGCGCCTCAGTTTGAAGTGCGCACCTGGGATCAGCTGGCTGAATTTTATCGGCGGGCAGTGGATTTGTTTCAGCAACAATTGGATGTGGTGCGTTTTATTGTGGTGGCGATTATTTTGCTGGGTATCAGCAACACTATGATGATGAGCGTGATGGAGCGCACAGGAGAAATCGGCACGGCGATGGCACTGGGGGTTCGGCCAGGCATTCTGCTTGGGCAGTTTTTGCTGGAAGGGGCGTTGATCGGGTTAATTGGCAGCTTGGCCGGGCTTGTGCTGGCAGTCATCATCGGGTGGGGAGTCGATGCGCTGCATATTGATATGCCGCCGCCGCCAGGGCTTGCGCGGGGCTATCTTGCGCACTTGCTATTCACCACGGTTACTGCGCTGGAAGCGCTACTGGTTGGTGTGGGCGCTACGACACTGGCGAGTCTTTATCCGGCGTGGCGGGCGTCACGCATGGTGATCGTCGATGCGATTCGGCATAACAAATAAGAGGTTTATGTGCTCGGGCTTTTCAAGTTAGCCATTCGTAATGTTTTTCGGCATCGCGGGCGCACGCTGATGACGCTGGCTTCCATCGTGTTTGGTGTGGCAGCGTTGATTCTGGCGGGTGGCTTTATTGAAGATACGATAGTGGAAACGGGCGAATCGATGATTCGTTCAAGTACAGGGCATTTGCAAGTGGCCCGCAACGGATATTGGCAGTACGGCGCGCGCAACCCGGAAAAATATTTGATGGAGCAGCCGGAAACCCTGCGCCGTGAATTGGCGGCAGTATCCGGGGTGGATGATGTCATGCTGCGTATAGGTTTTTCAGGGCTGCTGGGCAATGGCCGCACAGATTGGTCGATTGTCGGTGAAGGAGTAGAGCCCGCACGTGAAAAACGTTTGGCGAGCTACATTACCGTGGTTGCTGGCCACCGTCTGGCAGAGAGTGACACGTTTGGCATGATGATCGGGCAAGGCGTTGCAAAAGCGCTAAAGCTCAAGCCGGGTGATCCGGTAACCTTGCTAGTGAGTACCGCAGGCGGGGCGACTAATCTGCTGGAGTTTCAGGTAACGGGGGTTTTTCAGACCTTTTCCAACGATTACGATGCGCGTGTGGTGCGTATTCCGCTGGCTGCGGCTCAGGAGCTGCTGGCAACACCGGGCGCGCATACCGCGGTGGTGTTGCTCAAAAATACGGGGGATACTGATCGTGTTGCTCGTTTGATGCACGACAAGTTGAGCAATCACGGATATGAGATGAAAACCTGGGTTGAGCTGAATACGTTTTATATCCAGACAGTAACGCTTTATCGGCAGCAGTTTGGTTTTTTGGTGGTGATTATTCTGGCGATGCTGTTAATGAGCGTTTCTAATACAGTCAATATGGGCATTTTTGAGCGCGCCAGCGAATTTGGCACCATGAGGGCGTTGGGTGATCGTTCTTCCCGTGTTTTCTCTTTGGTGGTCATTGAAAGCTTTTGGCTTGGCATTCTGGGTGCATCAGGCGGGGTGGTAGTTGGTATCACACTTGCCAAAGCAATTTCACTGGCCGGGATTCCGATGCCCCCCCCGCCCAATGCAGACCAAGGCTATATCTCGCATATTCTGGTTGTGCCCCAAGTCGTTGCTTTGGCGTTTATTGTCGGGGTGATAGCCGCTGTTCTAGCTTCGTTACGGCCAGCACGAACAATCAGCCGCAAGCTGATTGCCGAGGCGCTGCGTGAGGGTGTTTAAGAGTATTCGAGTATTGGTTGACCAGCTGGAGATGGTCAGGTTTCATGGTGGCGCTATACAAGGTATCATTGTGCCGGTTATGCATTTGGTTTTGTTACTATTTGTTGTAACACTGTTAAGGAAACGCTGAACAAGTGAGTTTTACTCATGGTTCGACAAGCTCACCATGAACGGCAGCAAAGACTGGCTGTTCGTCCTGAGCTTGTCGAAAGACTTAATCAGCGTTTCCTTAACTGTAAATTCTTGCAATGCATTTGTAATGTTCACATTATTTTGGGGCGCCTATGATTAAGTCCGCGCTAGGTCATACCTTCCGAGCCACGACTTTGTTGCAACTTCTGTTTGATTTCGGTTTTGTTTTTGTTGGTATTCTGATCGCAGCTATGTGGGTCAGAAGCGGATTGCCGATTCATCCTGTCGTGCTTGTTTCCTATGCGGCAATTCTTGCGGTGACTTTGTTAGCGATAAATAGCTGGCTGGGGTTTTACCAAAGAATTCATGATCGTACGGTTGAGGATTCGCGCGCACGCGCGGTGCTTGCCTTGCATCTTTCGATACCTGTTGCCTACTTGATTTTTCTGGTTTTGCCAATTGCGGAAGCGGATCGGACTTTTCTTGAGCTCAGTGGCATGGCAGCGCTATTTGGTATGTTGTCGCACCGCGTCTTTGCTTCACATCGCAAAAAAAGTGCGCGTGTCACCCACCGCATCCTTGTGTTTGGGGTAGGTCACGAGGCTGTAAAAGTGACTGCTGCGCTGAATCAGGAAGATCCGACTATTCAAGTGGTGGGCTTTTATCCTGGGCCGATGTGTAAGGAAATTGTCGTACCCCAGGATCGCCTGCTTCCTCAATCAATGTCTTTAGTGGATACCGCTGTTTTTCATAAAGTGGATGAAATTGTTGTTGCCATGGATGATCGTCGCGGCGGGCGTATGCCGCTGCGAGAGCTGCTCGATTGCCGGGTATCGGGTATTTTAGTGTTGGATATGTCTAGCCATTTTGAGCGCATGCTGGGGCAAATTCGACTTGATGCCCTGCGGGCAGGTTGGCTGATTTTTGGTGATGGTTTCCGCCAGGGCATGCGGCGCTCGTTTATCAAGCGCGTGTTTGACATCATTGCGGCGTTTATCCTGCTGGTTATTTTTTCCCCGCTTATGCTGGTTACTGCCTTGCTTATTTTTCTGGAAGATGGTGCGCCA
>JAYTIQ010000017.1:0-16456 GCA_043731705.1 Rugosibacter sp. | reverse complement strand
TTTACTCAATAACCTTAGCCACCACACCTGCACCGACGGTACGACCGCCTTCACGGATAGCGAAGCGCAGTCCCTCTTCCATCGCAATCGGGGCGATCAGCTTGACAGTCATGGCAATATTGTCACCCGGCATCACCATTTCCGTGCCGGCAGGTAACTCAATCGCGCCGGTTACGTCAGTCGTACGGAAGTAGAACTGGGGACGATAGCCGTTGAAGAAGGGGGTATGACGGCCGCCTTCGTCTTTCGAGAGAATGTAGACCTCGGAGGTGAAATGGGTATGGGGGTTAATCGAACCCGGCTTGGCAAGTACCTGACCGCGTTCAATTTCTTCACGCTTTGTGCCTCGCAGCAAGACGCCGACGTTATCGCCTGCCTGGCCCTGGTCAAGGAGCTTGCGGAACATTTCGACGCCGGTACAGATTGTTTTGATCGTGGGGCGAATACCGATGATTTCAATTTCTTCGCCCACCTTGACGATGCCACGCTCGATACGGCCAGTGACCACAGTACCACGTCCGGAGATGGAGAAGACATCTTCGATAGGCAGCAGGAAGGGTTTGTCAATGGCACGCTCGGGGGTAGGGATGTAGCTGTCCAGGGCTGCGGCCAATTTAAGGATGGCTTCTTCGCCCAAGGGGCCTTTGTCACCTTCCAGAGCTTTGAGTGCGGAGCCGTGAATGATGGGGACGTCATCGCCGGGAAAGTCGTATTTACTGAGCAATTCGCGGACTTCCATTTCGACGAGCTCGAGTAGCTCGGCATCATCGACCATGTCGCATTTGTTCATGAAGACGATGATGTAAGGAACGCCTACCTGACGGGCGAGCAGGATGTGCTCGCGCGTTTGCGGCATGGGGCCGTCAGCGGCGGAGACGACAAGAATGGCGCCATCCATTTGGGCTGCGCCGGTGATCATGTTTTTTACATAGTCGGCATGGCCCGGGCAATCCACGTGAGCGTAGTGACGGTTGCCGGTTTCGTATTCGACGTGGGCGGTGTTGATGGTGATGCCGCGTGCCTTTTCTTCCGGTGCCGCATCAATTTGGTCGTAGGCTTTTGCTTCGCCGCCAAATTTGGCCGACAGAATCGTGGTGATCGCCGCGGTCAGTGTGGTCTTGCCGTGGTCAACGTGCCCAATCGTGCCAACGTTAACGTGCGGTTTCGTGCGCTCAAACTTGCTTTTTGCCATGTCAGTTACCTCGAATGCATCAGTTGCTATTTTTTGTTGATAATTGCTTCAGCCACATTTTTCGGGGCCTCAGAGTAATGTTTAAATTCCATCGAATAAGTAGCACGGCCCTGGGACAAAGAGCGTAACTGAGTTGAATATCCGAACATTTCAGCCAAAGGCACCTCAGCTTTAATCAGCTTAATTCCACCAACCTGATCTTCCATCCCCAAAACAATGCCGCGACGCCCAGACAAGTCACCCATTAAATTACCCATATAGTCTTCTGGTGTTTCTACTTCTACTGCCATCATGGGCTCAAGTAGTACTGGATTGGCTTTACGCATGGCATCCTTGAAAGCCATTGAAGCCGCCATCTTGAATGCATTTTCATTGGAGTCAACATCGTGATATGACCCATCAAAAAGAGTTACCTTGACGTCAACTACAGGGAAACCAGCCAATACACCGTTCGGCAGCGTCTCAAGCAGACCCTTTTCAACCGCCGGAATAAACTCTCGGGGTACAGAACCACCTTTTATTGAATCTATAAACTCGAAGCCCTTACCTGTTTCATTGGGTTCCAATTTGATCCAAACATGCCCATATTGGCCGCGGCCTCCCGACTGTTTAACAAACTTACCCTCTTGCTCAACAGATTTGCGTATAGCTTCGCGATAAGCAACTTGAGGAGCGCCAACATTCGCTTCAACACCAAACTCTCGCCGCATACGATCAACAAGAATTTCCAAATGCAACTCACCCATCCCGGAAATAATGGTTTGACCCGACTCTTCATCAGTCCTGACACGGAATGAGGGATCCTCTTGAGCCAAACGATTCAACGCAATCCCCATTTTCTCTTGGTCAGCCTTGGTTTTTGGCTCGACTGCCACATGAATGACCGGCTCAGGAAATACCATCCGCTCCAGAATGATAACTTTATCAGGATCACTAAGAGTATCTCCGGTTGTAGCCTCTTTTAGCCCAACAGCAGCAGCGATATCCCCGGCAAAAACCTCTTTAATTTCTTCCCGCTGGTTTGCATGCATCTGAAGAATGCGGCCTAAACGCTCTTTACGGCCCTTAATTGGGTTGTAAATAGTATCGCCTGTCTTAATTATCCCTGAGTACACTCGGAAAAAAGTAAGCTGCCCAACGTAAGGATCCGTCATAATTTTGAAAGCAAGCGCCGAAAATGGCTCAGCATCTGACGGCTTCCGTTCTCCCTCTTGCTCATTTTCAAGGATTCCCTTAACTGGCAAAACATCCGTTGGCGCCGGCAAATACTCTATTACCGCATCCAGCATCGCCTGAACGCCCTTATTCTTGAATGCCGAGCCACATAGCATTGGAACAATTTCAGCATTTAACGTACGTAAACGCAAACCCTGCTTAATCTCTTCTTCAGTCAGATCACCAGACTCAAGGTATTTATTCATCAGAACTTCGGAAGCCTCTGCCGCAGCTTCAAGCATTTTTTCACGCCAGATATCCGCCGTCACCTTTAGGTCTAAAGGGATTTCACCGTACTCAAACTTTGTTCCCTGACTTTTCTCGTCCCAAATAATCGCTTTCATTTTAACTAGATCGACCACGCCCTCAAATTTTTCTTCGGCTCCTATTGGGATCTGAAGAGGGATCGGATTAGCTTTTAGGCGCAAGCGCATTTGATCATGTACTTTAAAAAAATCAGCTCCTTGTCGATCCATCTTGTTAACAAATGCAAGCCGTGGGACACGGTAACGATTAGCCTGACGCCAAACGGTTTCTGACTGCGGCTGAACACCACCTACAGCACAATAAACCATACAAGCACCATCCAGAACCCGCATCGAACGCTCTACTTCAATAGTAAAGTCCACGTGACCCGGTGTATCAATAATATTTACACGATGCTCTTCGAAATTTCCACCCATACCGCGCCAAAAACAAGTTGTTGCAGCGGAGGTGATAGTAATACCGCGCTCCTGCTCCTGCTCCATCCAGTCCATGGTTGCGGCACCATCATGAACCTCACCAATCTTATGGTTAACGCCTGTATAAAACAGGATGCGTTCAGTTGTAGTAGTCTTCCCAGCATCAATATGTGCCGAAATACCAATATTACGATAACGCTCAATGGGGGTCTTACGTGCCACTTTGTTTACCTACCTTATTCAAATAAGCCGAATGCAAAAGCGCAAAAGCCAATACAGTTCGGAAATAAATTAAACCCTCTATGCCCTGAGGGTAGGGATTAGCTCCCGCTTAATTCAGATTAAAAGCGGAAATGCGAAAATGCTTTGTTAGCCTCTGCCATGCGATGCACTTCTTCACGCTTCTTCATCGCAGCCCCACGGCCCTCAGAGGCCTCCAGTAACTCAGCAGCTAAGCGCTGGCCCATGGATTTTTCAGAGCGCTTTCGTGCCGCCTCACGTAACCAACGCATGGATAATGCAATTCTACGTGACGGACGAACTTCAACAGGAACCTGATAGTTTGCACCACCCACTCGCCGACTTTTAACCTCCACAACAGGCTTAACATTATTAACAGCTAATGAAAAGACTTCCAGTGGATCCTTGCCGCTTTTAGAATGAATTTGAGCAAAGGCACCATAGATAATGCGCTCAGCAACCGATTTCTTGCCACTAGACATTAGTACGTTAACAAATTTCGACAAATCAATACTACCGAACTTTGGATCAGGCAAGATGTCACGTTTAGGAACTTCACGACGACGGGGCATATTTTTTCCTTAATGTCTCAATTAAGCAGCTTTAGGCCGCTTGGCGCCGTATTTTGAACGGCTTTGTTTACGATCCTTGACGCCTTGAGTATCAAGACTGCCACGAACAATGTGATAGCGCACACCAGGGAGATCCTTCACCCGACCTCCTCGAATTAACACGACTGAGTGCTCTTGCAAATTATGGCCTTCACCACCAATATACGAAATGACTTCAAAACCATTGGTCAACCGTACTTTGGCAACCTTACGCAGTGCTGAATTTGGTTTTTTGGGTGTTGTAGTATAAACACGCGTACAAACTCCGCGCCTCGCTGGGCTGTTCGCCAGCGCCGGGACTTTGCTTTTTGTTTTTTGTGCTTGCCGAGGCTTTCGCACAAGCTGATTAATTGTAGGCATATGTATTTCCTAGACGTAGTGAAAAACACTACAAAGTATTGCAAAAATTATTCTTGCCACCGGCAAAGAGGGCGGATTATATGGAACTCACTCCAGAGCGTCAAGTAACTTCCCATTATTCAATAGCTACGGACGCTGACGACAAATCGAATAAGTTCTGAGCTTCAGATGCATCAACTGAAAGCTTGAGTTGCCTCCGGCGATGGTATGCCAACCCCGTACCTGCAGGGATAAGCCTACCAACGATGACATTCTCCTTAAGCCCGCGCAATTCATCACGTTTACCCATTATGGCTGCCTCGGTCAATACTCTTGTTGTTTCTTGGAAAGAAGCGGCAGAGATAAATGAGTTGGTTGACAAACTTGCCTTGGTGATCCCTAGCAGTACAAATTCGTAACTTGCTGGAGCCTTACCCTCTGCGGCCAAACGATCATTCTCGTCCAAAACCTCATCACACTCCGCCTGTTCTTCTTTTATAAAACGTGAGTCGCCAGTGTTTGTGATGACGACTCTGCGTAGCATTTGACGAACAATTACTTCAATATGTTTATCGTTAATTTTAACCCCTTGTAAGCGGTAGACATCTTGAACTTCATCAATGATGTAGCGTGCGAGCTCGTCAACACCTTTAAGGCGCAGAATATCATGGGGATCAGCCGGGCCATCCACAATAACCTCACCTTTACTGACTACTTGACCGTCATGAGCCATGACATGCTTGTCTTTAGAGATAAGATATTCGCTACTTATACCATCAAGGTCAGTGATGATGAGACGTTGCTTTCCTTTGGTGTCTTTACCAAAAGAAACAGTACCTGTTACCTCAGCCAGAATACCAGCATCTTTGGGTGATCTGGCTTCAAACAACTCTGCTACACGTGGTAAACCACCGGTAATATCGCGGGTTTTAGATGATTCTTGTGGGATACGAGAAAGAATATCGCCAACAGACACCCATTGCCCATCTCGTACCGTTATAAGTGAGCCAACTTGGAAGGTAATGGTAACTACGTGATCTGTTCCCGTAATTTTCACTTCCTGGCCTGTCTCATCGATCAGTTTGACTTGCGGGCGAACACCCTTGGCGGCTTTAAGACCCCGTTTAGTGTCAATAACGACCAGCGTAGATAGCCCGGTAATATCATCCATCTGCTCAACCACTGTCACGCCTTTTTCAATATTCTCAAACTTGGCAGTTCCGGCATACTCCGCAACAATTGGACGTGTATGGGGATCCCAAATAGCTAACTGCGCTCCCGCTTTCGCTTGAGTCCCATTATCACGTAGCAGGGTCGCACCATAAGGTACTTTATGACGCTCACGTTCACGGCCATTGTCGTCAACAATCAATAACTCACCTGATCGTGAAATAGCAATTTTCTCGCCTTTTGAATTTTCAACATATCTTACTGTCGCCGCATATTTTACGAACCCTGAGCTTTTTGCCTCGATGCTGCTCTGCGCAGCTGAACGGGACGCAGCACCGCCAACGTGGAATGTCCGCATAGTCAATTGGGTTCCAGGCTCGCCGATGGATTGCGCTGCAATTACCCCAACAGCCTCGCCTGTATTAACCATAGAACCGCGACCCAAATCACGACCGTAACACTTTGCACACAAACCATATCGGGTTTCACATGAAAGTGGAGTCCGGACGTTGACTTCATCAACTCCTAACGATTCTATAGAGTCAACTGCATCTTCATCTAGCAAATACCCTGCGGTATAGTGGACATTCCCCGTATCCGGATGAATAACATCACTACACAGAACACGCCCAAGTATGCGCTCACTAAGTGGCTCAATAACTTCACCGCCTTCGACTAACGCTTTCATTAAAAAGCCGTTTTCCGTACCGCAATCATCTTCTATTACGACCAAATCTTGCGTTACATCTACAAGGCGTCGGGTCAAATATCCTGAATTTGCCGTTTTTAAAGCAGTGTCAGCCAAGCCTTTGCGTGCGCCGTGCGTTGAAATAAAATACTGGAGTACATTAAGTCCCTCGCGGAAGTTTGAGGTAATAGGGGTCTCGATGATCGAACCATCCGGCTTGGCCATTAGCCCCCGCATACCGGCTAACTGCCGAATTTGTGCCGCAGAACCACGAGCACCAGAATCAGCCATCATATAAATTGAATTAAATGATTCTTGGCTACAAACCACCCCCTCAGAGTTTGTGACTTCCTCTTTAGCGAGTTGATCCATCATCGCCTTAGCCACCTGATCCCCAGCGCGACCCCAAATATCGACTACCTTGTTATATCGCTCACCTGCAGTCACAAGACCAGACGTATATTGCTTCTCAATTTCCTTAACCTCGTCTTCTGCGACCCTGATAAGTTCATGCTTTTGACTTGGTATTTGCATGTCATCCAAACAAATTGAGATCCCTCCGCGTGTTGCTAAACGGAAACCATATTGCATGAGCTGATCAGCAAAGACCACAGTATCCTTTAAGCCGCAGCGACGGAAGCTTTCATCTACAAGCTTAGAGATTTCTTTTTTCTTTAGTGGCTTGTCAATTACTGAAAAAGGCAGACCCCGTGGCAATATTTCCGACAGCAATGCTCGGCCTGCGGTCGTTGAATAACGCGTAACTTTTTTCTTCCACTGTCCATCCGCCTCTAAATCATATTCAGGAATGCGCACCGTAATGCGCGCATGCAGATCAACCTCTCTGGAATCAACACCTCTGGCTAGTTCAGCGATGTCTGAAAACATCATTCCTGTTCCACGCGCAGTGACGCTTTCCCTTGTCGAGTAATACAGTCCCAAGACCACATCCTGCGAAGGTACAATAATCGGCACACCATTCGCGGGCGATAGCACATTATTCGAAGCTAGCATCAAGGTGCGGGCTTCCATTTGGGCCTCTAACGACAACGGAACATGCACAGCCATCTGATCGCCGTCGAAGTCTGCGTTAAAAGCGACGCAAACAAGTGGATGAAGCTGGATTGCCTTACCTTCAATCAGCATGGGCTCAAAAGCTTGAATCCCAAGGCGATGCAAAGTCGGGGCACGATTAAGCATGACGGGATGCTCACGAATAACGCCTTCCAGAATGTCCCAGACGACAGGGGTTTCAGCTTCAACTTCTTTCTTGGCCGCCTTGATCGTACTGGCAATACCCATTTTCTCAAGCCGTTCAAAAATAAAGGGCTTGAATAGCTCCAGCGCCATTTTCTTAGGTAACCCACACTGGTGAAGCTTGAGTTGAGGACCAACCACGATAACCGAACGCCCAGAGTAATCGACTCGCTTACCTAGCAAATTCTGCCTGAAACGGCCACCCTTACCCTTAATCATGTCAGCAAGCGACTTAAGTGGTCGCTTGTTTGCACCAGTCATCGCTTTACCGCGCCGACCATTGTCCAACAATGAATCAACTGACTCTTGAAGCATGCGTTTTTCATTGCGTACAATAATGTCTGGTGCTTTTAATTCCAATAACCGCTTGAGACGATTATTTCGATTGATGACTCTGCGGTACAAGTCATTCAAGTCAGAAGTTGCAAAGCGACCACCATCCAGTGGCACCAATGGGCGCAAATCAGGGGGGAGTACGGGCAGGACTTCTAATATCATCCATTCCGGCTTAATTCCAGAATGCTGGAAGCCCTCAAGCACTTTAAGCCGCTTGGAGATTTTCTTCATTTTCGCTTCGGAGCCTGTCGTTTCAATCTCCTGATGCAAGACTTCGACTTCACGAGCGATGTCTAGTGTGCGCAGAAGCTCACGAACACCCTCAGCGCCCATCATGGCAGTAAAGTCATCACCGTATTCTTCAACTTTAGCCAGATAATCATCTTCAGTCAGTAGCTGAGCTCTATTAAGGAGCGTCATGCCTGGGTCAACGACAACAAATGCTTCAAAATATAATACGCGCTCAATGTCGCGCAATGTCATATCAAGCACCATGCCGAGCCGGCTAGGCAGGCTTTTGAGAAACCAGATATGCGCCACTGGTGAAGCCAACTCGATATGCGCCATACGCTCTCGACGCACTTTAGATTGAGTTACCTCTACACCACACTTTTCACAAATAACTCCGCGATGTTTTAGCCGCTTATACTTCCCGCAAAGACATTCGTAGTCTTTAATAGGGCCGAAAATCTTTGCACAAAACAAACCATCACGCTCTGGTTTAAATGTCCGATAGTTGATTGTTTCAGGCTTTTTAACTTCCCCATACGACCAAGACCGAATCTTGGCCGGTGAAGCCAGACCAATAGTGATCGCATCGAAGTTATCTTCAGCTGCCAGATTTTGCTTAAAAAGATCGGCAAATAGACTTTTCATTAGTTATCTCCAGGGGACGACTATCGGGTTTAATGACGCTCGAGATCAATATCAATCGCTAACGATCGAATTTCCTTGATCAAGACATTAAATGACTCAGGCATGCCGGCATCGATTTTGTGCTCGCCCTTAACAATGTTTTCATAGACCTTGGTGCGCCCGGCTACATCATCCGACTTCACTGTCAGCATTTCCTGCAACACATAAGCAGCACCGTACGCCTCAAGCGCCCATACTTCCATTTCCCCAAACCGCTGGCCACCAAATTGCGCTTTACCACCTAGCGGTTGCTGGGTCACTAAACTGTATGGGCCTGTTGAGCGCGCATGCATCTTGTCATCGACCAAATGATGCAGTTTCAGAACGTGCATATAACCAACGGTCACTTGTCGATCAAATTTCTCTCCTGTACGCCCATCAAACAAATCAACTTGGCCATTAGTAGGCAAGTCGGCTAATTCAAGCATTGCTTTGATCTCTGACTCATGCGCACCGTCAAATACTGGGGTAGCAAAAGGCACACCCCCCGTTAGATTCACGGCAAGTTCAGCCAGTTCCAAATCATTCAGGCTATTAATTTCTTCACTTTTCCCTGAGCTGTTGTAAATATTATTCAACAACTTACGTACTTCAGCAGCAGATGCTTGTTGACGTAACAGCGTATCGATTTTCTTTCCAAGACCTTTGGCAGCCCACCCCAGATGGGTCTCAAGAATCTGACCAATATTCATCCGTGATGGCACGCCCAATGGGTTAAGAACAATATCCATCGCCGTGCCATCCGCCATGTGGGGCATATCCTCTACTGGCACAATTTTCGAGATAACACCCTTATTACCGTGTCGACCAGCCATTTTATCTCCAGGCTGAACTCGCCGTTTAACGGCAAGATAGACCTTAACCATTTTCTGTACACCGGCGGGCAGTTCATCCCCTTGCGTCAGTTTCTTTTTCTTGGCTTCAAACGCTATATCAAAGTCTTTACGTGTCTGCTCGATACTGTCGCGCAAGCTTTCCAGTTGCTCTTGAGCATCTTCGGCGACCAGCGAAATATCAAACCAATGATAGTGCTCAACCGTTTCAAGATACGCCTTGGTTATTTTGGTTCCTTTAACGAGTTTTTTAGGCCCCTTATTCGCAACTTTATTAACCAGCAGTTTTTCAATCCGCGCAAATGTGTCACGTTCAACAATACGCATCTGGTCAGCCAAGTCTTGTTTATAGCCCTTTAGCATATCGTCGATAATCGACTGAGCACGTTTATCGCGTTCAATACCTTCACGTGTAAACACTTGGACATCAATCACAGTCCCTACCATACCGGACGGAACTTTTAGTGAGGTATCTTTTACATCGGAGGCCTTTTCGCCAAAGATCGCACGCAACAGCTTTTCTTCAGGGGTAAGTTGCGTTTCACCTTTAGGTGTTACTTTACCAACAAGCACATCGCCCGCTTCTACTTCTGCACCAATATAAACAATACCTGACTCATCCAGCCGCCCAAGCTGCGACTCTCCCAAGGTAGCTATATCTCTTGAAATTTCCTCAGGGCCCAGCTTTGTGTCACGCGCCATGACCGTCAACTCTTCAATGTGAATTGAAGTAAAGCGATCTTCTGCTACCACACGCTCAGAGATAAGGATTGAATCCTCAAAGTTGTAGCCATTCCACGGCATAAATGCCACAAGCATGTTCTGACCTAGAGCCAACTCGCCAAGATCGGTTGAGGCACCATCAGCAATCACGTCACCCTTGCCGATTACATCTCCCACTCTAACGATTGGACGCTGATTAATGTTGGTGTTTTGGTTTGACCTTGTGTACTTTATGAGGTTGTAGATGTCGACACCTACTTCTCCCGGCACAGTTTCCTCATCATTAACACGAACCACAATTCGGTTTGCATCAACATAATCAACCAACCCACCACGTAAAGCCTGTACAGCCGTTCCTGAATCGACGGCTACTGTGCGTTCAATACCGGTACCTACAAATGCTTTTTCCGGACGCAGACAAGGAACTGCCTGGCGTTGCATGTTGGCGCCCATCAAAGCACGGTTGGCATCATCATGCTCGAGGAAGGGAATCAACGAAGCGGCGACCGAGACAATCTGGTTAGGTGCAACGTCCATGTATTGCACATCACCTGGCTCTTTAAGCGAAAACTCACCGTTAAGTCGACAAGAGACCAAGGTACCCGTTAAGGTACCTTTCTTGTCCAATTCCGTATTTGCTTGGGCAATGACATACTTTCCCTCCTCAATCGCTGACAAATATTCAATTTCATCAGTGACGTGGCTATCCACTACCTTGCGATAAGGAGTTTCCATGAAACCGTATTCGTTTGTGCGCGAATAAAGTGCCAGAGAGTTGATCAGACCAATATTCGGACCTTCAGGCGTTTCGATAGGGCAAACACGACCATAGTGCGTTGGGTGAACGTCACGCACTTCAAAGCCAGCACGCTCGCGGGTCAAACCACCTGGGCCGAGTGCCGAAATACGGCGCTTGTGTGTAATTTCCGATAGAGGATTGGTTTGATCCATAAACTGCGACAGCTGACTAGACCCAAAGAATTCCTTAATCGCAGCAGAGATCGGTTTTGCATTAATCAAATCGCGGGGCATGAGATTATCGCTTTCCGCTTGATTCAGACGTTCTTTTACGGCACGCTCAACACGCACCAAGCCAGCACGAAACTGGTTTTCAGCCAACTCCCCTACGGATCGTACCCGACGATTCCCCAGGTGATCAATGTCATCAACTTCACCACGACCGTTGCGCAACTCAACTAGTATTTTGACGACATCGACAATATCTTCGTTTGACAGCGTACCAAGCCCTTCAATTCCTTCGCGGCCAACACGACGGTTAAACTTCATGCGGCCAACGTCTGACAAATCATAGCGCTCATCAGAATAAAACAGGCTGTGGAATAAGTTTTCAACGGCATCTTCAGTTGGCGGCTCACCTGGGCGCATCATGCGATAAATGGCAACGCGTGCGGCCCACTGATCAGTTGTTTCATCGATGCGCAAGGTTGACGAGATGTACTCGCCACGATCAAGATCATTGACATATAGCGTATTCAAATGCTCAACGCCGTTTTCAATCAACTTGGCTAACAGGTCTTCCGTGATCTCATCATTTGCATTGGCAATAACTTCACCTGTCTCTTGATTGACCAGCGTGTTTGCAATGATGCGGCCCAACATGTATTCGTCTGGCACGACAAACTTTTTAATGCCTGCTTCGGCCAGCTGGCGGATATGCTTGGCAGTAATGCGCTTATCTTTACTGACGATAGGATTACCCGCTTTATCAAGAATATCGAACTTTGCCATCTCGCCACGCAACCGTTCGACATCACTCTCAAAAAGAATACCCTTCTTAGTAAACTGGAACGTATCAAATTCAAAGAAGGTGCTCAAAATTTGCTCATGCGTCAAACCAATCGCTTTGAGCAAAATAGTCACGGGCATTTTGCGACGGCGGTCAATACGAAAGAACAAAATATCCTTCGGATCAAACTCAAAATCTAACCAAGAGCCACGGTAAGGAATGATGCGCGCCGAGAATAACAATTTTCCAGAGCTATGCGTCTTGCCTTTGTCGTGCTCAAAAAACACACCTGGCGAACGATGCAACTGAGAAACAATGACTCGCTCCGTACCGTTGATAACAAATGAACCTGTCGTCGTCATGAGCGGAATTTCGCCCATGTACAACGGCTGATCTTCCTTAACTTCTTTAACCGCCTTTGTATCGCGATCCAACAGGATCAAACGCACTTTTGCCCGCAATGGGCTAGCGAACGTTAAACCACGCTGATGACATTCTTTGACATCAAATGACGGCTCGCCCAACGCATATTCAATAAATTCAAGTCTGGCGTTACCCGAATGCGCAACAATCGGGAAAATTGACGCGAATGCAGCGTGCAGGCCTTGATTTTTTCGCGCACCAGGCGACACATCGGTTTGCAGAAAGTGCATGTAAGAATCGATCTGCGTTGCCAGCAGGAATGGGATATTAAGCACATTCTCCCGCTTGGCAAAACTTTTGCGGATACGCTTTTTTTCAGTGTAAGAATAAGGCATGGTGTCTCCGTTCGTGATTCAGACATCGGGGGGGGTAAAAGAAAAAACTGCACGCAGTTTTTTTGTTTAGCCCCTGCTCCAGACTAACTTCTGGCAGATTTATAACGCACTCCATAGCAGTGAAAACGGGTTGGCCACAACATCGCCAACCCGCTTCAAAGCAAAAATTACTTGATTTCGACCTTCGCGCCGGCATCCTCAAGTTGCTTTTTGAGGGCTTCTGCATCAGCCTTGGAAACACCTTCTTTAACAGCCTTAGGGGCACCATCAACAACATCTTTGGCTTCCTTCAGACCAAGGCCTGTCGCTGCGCGAACAACCTTAATGACTTCAACCTTCTTCTCGCCAGCTGCTAGCAGCATAACGTTGAATTCGGTTTGCTCTTCTGCAGCGGCAGCGGCAGCAGCAGGTGCAGCAACAGCAACAGCCGCAGCCGCAGCGGAAACACCAAACTTCTCTTCCATTTCCTTGATCAACTCGGAAAGATCGAGAACGGTCATGCCAGCGATGGCTTCGAGAATTTCAGCTTTATTAACAGCCATAATTGCAACTCCTAAATGAATTTTGGAACAATAAAATACGATTACGCAGTCGTTTTTGCATCACGCACTGCAGCAAGACCCCGTACAAACTTCGTCGGGATTTCGTTGAGCGTGCGTACAAACTGAGTGATTGGTGCTTGCATCGTGCCCAGCAGCTTGGACAACAGCTCCTCACGGCTCGGCATCGTGGCTAATGCTTTAACACCCGCTGCGTCGAGGACGTAGTTGGGCATTGCACCGGCCTTGATAACAATCTGATCTTTACCCTTGGCGAAATCATTGAGCAGCTTGGCAGCAGCTACTGGATCTGAGGAAATTCCATAGATCAGCGGGCCAACAAGCTGGACAGATAGCGCCTCGAACGGCGTGCCGGTTAAAGCACGTCGTGCCAAGGTATTTTTCAGTACACGCAAATACACACCAGATTGACGCGCCTTCGCACGCAAACCGGTGAGATCAACCACTCCAAGACCACGATACTCGGCGACGATGATCGACTGGGCTTTCGCAACTACTGCGGAAACCTCTGCAACTACCGCCTTCTTGTCGTCAAGATTAAGACTCACGGTCACCTCCTAGTAAAACGCCCTCGCCGGAAAGTCGGCGCTGGCAATACGGCGGCCTTCATTCAGAATCTGCAAAAGCATTTCCTGTGATCGGGTGACGCCATCTGCGCAGGCTGCAGCAACGATGGGTTGTTGCTACCGCTTAAGTCCGCACGGACACCTGCGGTCTTTGATAACCTGCCGCACTCCTAAACTAGCGAATGCAACAGCCCAAAGTCTTTTAGCCCAGAACTCCAATGCTGGACTGCTCAATACGAACACCGATACCCATGGTGCTGGATAGCGATACCTTCTTTAAATATTGCCCTTTTGAACCATTCGGGCGTGCTTTTTGCAACGCGTCGATCAACGCGACACAGTTTTGCTGCAAAGCTTCGACGCTAAACGAGGCACGACCCAGCGTGCAGTGAATAATGCCCGACTTGTCGGTACGGTATTGAACTTGACCTGCCTTGGCATTTTTCACTGCCGTGACCACATCCATCGTGACCGTGCCAACTTTTGGATTCGGCATCAAACCGCGGGGGCCAAGGATTTGACCTAAAGCGCCAACAACGCGCATAGCATCAGGCGTGGCAATAACAATATCAAAGTTCATGTTGCCCGCTTTGACATCAGCCGCCAAATCTTCAAACCCGACGATATCCGCCCCAGCGGCTTTGGCTGCTTCGGCCTTTTCACCCTGGGCAAACACTGCAACGCGAACGGTTTTGCCTGTTCCTGCAGGAAGCACCACTGAACCACGCACGACTTGATCGGATTTCTTGGCATCAATACCAAGATTTACTGAGATATCAATAGACTCATCAAACTTGGCATTTGCGCAATCCTTAACCAAACTTAAAGCATCACCCAGTACATACGTTTTGTTTGGGTCTATTTTTGCGCGGATCGCCTGAACGCGTTTAGAAATTTTAGCCATGATCAGATACCTTCCACAGTGATGCCCATGCTACGAGCAGAACCTGCAATTGTTCGAACGGCTGCTTCGAGGTCTGCTGCCGTAAGATCAGGCATTTTTGCCTTGGCAATTTCTTCAGCCTGCGCTTTGGTAATTGAACCCACTTTATCCGTATGCGGCTTAGCTGAGCCCTTTTGTATACCTGCGGCCTTCTTGATCAGAATGGTTGCAGGCGGCGTCTTCATGACAAAAGTAAAGCTCTTGTCAGCAAACGCGGTAATCACAACCGGAATAGGCAAGCCAGGCTCCAAGCCCTGCGTTTGCGCATTAAATGCTTTACAGAACTCCATGATGTTCAATCCGCGCTGACCAAGTGCCGGGCCAATGGGGGGTGAAGGATTAGCCTTACCTGCAGGCACTTGTAGCTTGATATAACCGACGATCTTCTTTGCCATGATGGCTCCTTTGCTAAATGAGTTTTAACGCACGTTCGGGATTCCTACTTGCGCTCCTCTTGCCGCTAAAAAAAACACTCGACTGCTGCGGCGCAGTCAAAACAGAATCAAAACCAGTTAAACCTTTTCTACCTGCGCAAAATCAAGCTCAACAGGCGTAGACCGACCGAAAATAGTGACCGAAACATGCAGTCGGCTTTTTTCATAATTCACCCCTTCAACGTTGCCATTGAAGTCAGTGAACGGACCTTCTTTGATGCGCACCATTTCACCTATTTCAAACAACACTTTCGGACGTGGTTTTTCAACACCATCCTGAACTTGCTGCATAATCTTTGCGACTTCCTTTTCTGAAATCGGCGTTGGATTCATTGCAGTACCACCAATGAATCCGGTTACCTTGGCGGTGCTTTTGACCAAATGCCATGAATCATCATCCATGTCCATCTCAACCAGCACATAGCCAGGGAAAAACTTCCGCTCGGACACTCTCTTTTGTCCGTTTTTCATCTCAATAACTTCTTCTACGGGCACAAGTATCTGGCCAAATTTATCCTGCATATTTGCACGCGCAATTCGCTCAATCAGCGCGCGCTGCACGGTCTTCTCAAACCCGGAGTAAGCGTGCACGACATACCAACGTTTGGTCATTATTTTTTCCAGCCCAGGATAAGATCGTAAAGTACCCACTCAAGGCTTTTGTCAGTCGTCCACAACACGACCGCCATCACCAGCACGAAACTAAAAACAACACCCGTCACCTGTAGAGTTTCACGGCGCGTAGGCCAAACAACCTTCTTTGTCTCAACAATCGCCTCGCGGCTGAAGTTCGTAAAACGCTGCCCCGGCAATGTAAACCAGGCCACCGCAACACCAGCGCCAATACCCGCGAGCACAGAGAGCACTCGCACAATCATCGGCTGTTCAGCAAGGTAATAAAAACCAGAGATACCTGCGATCAAAAGCAAAAGCGCCAGCGAAAACTTAAGTTTGTCGGCCATTTAAACCACGTCAGTTAGTGAAACAAAATTAGCGAAAAAATCGAAGTGGCAGGGGCGGAGGGAATCGAACCCCCAACCTGCGGTTTTGGAGACCGCCGCTCTGCCAATTGAGCTACACCCCTATAACAGAAACTACAAAGCGACACCCCACTTCCAGAGTGTCGCCCTCAAACAAAACGACTAAATTTACTCAATAACCTTAGCCACCACACCTGCACCGACGGTACGACCGCCTTCACGGATAGCGAAGCGCAGTCCCTCTTCCATCGCAATCGGGGCGATCA
>JAYTIQ010000016.1:0-2869 GCA_043731705.1 Rugosibacter sp. | reverse complement strand
CAAGACCCAATCGACAATGAATTCCCGTTTCGTTTCATCTGTTCGCTTCAATTCGCTCTCAAGTCATCGCGATGCGAGGGCTTGTTCGGCGTTTCCTTAGAGTAAAAGTCGGCACCCCAAAAGGACTTCCACTTCCGGTGGGGTGACCTGGTGATACGGCGCGAAAGGTGCCGCAGTAG
The DNA here is from genome assembly GCA_043731705.1 of Rugosibacter sp. Taxonomy (GTDB): domain Bacteria; phylum Pseudomonadota; class Gammaproteobacteria; order Burkholderiales; family Rhodocyclaceae; genus Rugosibacter. The sequence goes on along the minus strand of JAYTIQ010000016.1, from coordinate 2,690 downwards.
CCGGTAAACTCTGCCCTGAGCTTAGTGGTCCACCTTCACCATCTGCAAAAATCCCTACAAATCCTTTCGATCCATGATTCGTTTTGACCGCGTCGCTAAACGTTACCCCCCGGGTATTGAAGCCTTGTCTGCGCTAAGCTTTGAAATGGTAGCGGGCGACATGTTAATTGTCAGCGGCCACTCGGGCGCCGGGAAATCGACGTTGATCAAACTTATTGCCGCGATCGAGAAACCAACGTCCGGTGCGGTGTTGGTCGGGGGGCAAAATGTCGGCGAACTTTCACGCTCGTCCCTCCCTTTTTTACGCCGACGTCTGGGACTTGTGTTGCAAGATCAAAAACTACTTTTTGATCGTTCGGTTTTTGAAAACGTCATGCTCCCACTCTCCATTACTGGTTTTCCACCCAAAGAAGCCACCCAGCGTGTCAGGGCAGCGCTAGATAAAGTCGGCTTGGCCTCGCGCGAAAAAGCGCTACCGATTGCACTGTCTGGTGGTGAACAACAACGTCTCGCTATTGCCCGCGCCGTCGTCAGTCGTCCTGCGCTGCTTCTCGCGGATGAACCTACCGCTCACCTGGATGCTGAAACAGCAGCTGATGTCGCACGAATTTTTCACGAATTTCACCGCGCTGGCGTCACTGTGTTAATTGCAACCTATGACGGCCACTTGTTTCCCGATTCGCGAACACTCCGCCTGGATCATGGACGCTCAGTGACATGATGGCTGCCTTGAGTCTCCAATGAACAGCTGGCTCATTCATCATGGCCGTGCCTTGCGCATGGCTTTACGTCGCCTCAGCGCGGCACCCCTAACTACACTATTGTCTCTGCTAGCCATCGGCATTGCGCTAGCACTTCCCGCTGGCGGCCAGATGGTGTTAAGTAACGTTCAGCAACTTGTGGACAGCACATCTGCTACACCGCAAATTTCCATATTCATGGCCACAGATGCAGGGCGCGTTGCAGCGAACGAATTAGGCACTCGCTTAAAAAAACATCCGGCTGTAAAAAAGCAACGTTTTCTCCCGCGCGAAGACACCTTACAGCGCATGAAAGCCAATGCAAGCTTACGAGAAGTCATTGATGTTTTACCAGACAACCCATTTCCCGATGCGTTTATTGTCACCGCTATTGACGATCAGCCGGCAACCCTTGATTTGCTCGTCGAAGAATTTCGTCAGTGGCCTAAAGTCACGCATGTTCAGCTCGATTCCGCGTGGGCTAGAAGACTGGAAGCGTTGCTTCGCCTGGGCCGAAATGCTGTCATTCTGCTGGGCGGGTTATTGGCAACCGGATTGATCGCCATCACCTTCAATATTATTCGCATGCAAGTTTTAACTCATCGCGCTGAAATTGAGGTCTCCCAATTGCTGGGCGCAACCAACGGATTTATTCGCCGACCTTTCCTGTACTTTGGCGCTTTGCTGGGGTTTGCCGGTGGCGCTACGGCATGGTTACTGATTGCCGCCGCTGCGTGGTGGCTGCACACCCCGCTGGATAACCTATTGCAGCTGTATGAATTAACTTTTTCCCTACAGTCTTTGGGCCTGGCGGACTCTGCGATATTGCTAGGCATGGCAACCGGACTTGGCTGGTTAGGCTCGTTGTTATCCCTTGGGCAACACTTGCGCCATCCCTGAAGCGTTTTCCAGCTACCAGCAGCAATGTAAAAAGGAACTTACCTAGGTATTGGCACTCTCAGCTCTAGAGTGCTAATATAGTTTCTTAGGAGGCAGAATTATGGCTTATGCGTTATCTCACCAACAGTTTCCAACCATTTCCGGCAGCGGAAGCATCGAGGCTTATATTTCAGCCGCGAATCGTATGCCTATGCTCAGTGAATCTGAAGAATTTGCCTTGGCACGTCGGTTGGCTGACGAAGGCGATATTGAGGCGGCACGTGCTTTAGTGACATCCCATCTGCGGTTAGTCATTGCGATTGCTCGTGGCTATCTCGGTTATGGTTTACCTCACGCGGATTTGATTCAAGAAGGTAATATCGGCCTGATGAAAGCAGTGAAGCGTTTCGATCCTGACCGCGGGGTACGGCTGGTTTCTTTTGCTATGCACTGGATCAAAGCCGAGATACATGAATACATCATAAAAAACTGGCGGCTCGTTAAAATCGCTACGACCAAGGCACAGCGGAAGCTGTTTTTCAACTTGCGCAGTATCAAGGCCTCATTAGCACAGCAAGATGAATCACTGCCTGGTTCACAACGGAACTTTGGTACGCTTGATGTCGATGGCGTGAACATGATCGCGCAACGACTGGGTGTAAAGCCAGAAGAAGTCATCGAGATGGAAACCCGCTTCACGGGTGCCGACGTATCACTAGAGCCGACTTCTGAGGATGATGAAGATCATTTCGCTCCGATTGCCTATCTAACCGCTGACAGTTGTGATGAGCCCATAGCTATTCTTGAGCGTAAGCAATTTGATCACTTGCAAGAGAAGGGGCTGCAAGGAGCTTTAGCCAGCCTTGATGAGCGTAGCCGTGAAATTATTCAGCGCCGCTGGTTGGTGCGCGAGGAAGATTCCGCTGCAACGCTGCATGAACTTGCCGCAGAGTATGGTGTTTCGGCCGAACGTATCCGCCAGATTGAGGCTAAAGCACTTCAAAAAATGAAAGGTGCATTGCACGCCTTAGCTTGATGCAGATGAAAACTACCAGTGCTTCAATAAAAAAG
>JAYTIQ010000015.1:0-7078 GCA_043731705.1 Rugosibacter sp. | reverse complement strand
TTTACTGCTGTACTTACTTTTTTAAATTGTCGCGAATTTCACGCAGCAGTATTATGTCTTCTGGCGTGACTGCAGGCGCTGCGGCAGGTGCCGGGCCTTTCAAGCGATTAACCATCTTGATCATCTGGAAAATAACAAAAGCAAGAATGATGAAGTTGATCAAAATGGTCAGGAAATTGCCATAAGCCAACAATGAGGCGCCGGCTTTGGTCAGTGATTCATACGTTACAGGGCCCTCGATGGCCTTCGCTGGAGGCGAGAGTTGTATGAACATTTCAGTGAAATTGACATTGCCAATGACTTTACCGATCAATGGCATGATGATGTCCTTGACGAGCGAGTCGACAATTTTTCCGAATGCGCCGCCAATGATGACACCGACAGCTAAATCCATGACATTGCCCTTGACTGTGAAATCGCGAAACTCTTGCATCATGCCCATGATTTTCTCCTGAGTTAAAACACGAATGTGAAGGGGAGATAATATTCCCGGCAGAATTATAAGCGGCATGGCATATGAAAACATTCATAAATAACTCAGGATCAGGAGATCACAATGAAACCGAAGGTGCTTGTTACACGCAAGTTTTTCCCGGAATTGGTAGTGCGGCTGCAAGAGTATTTCGAGGTTGATGACCATGCCAGCAATGACGGCCTGCCGCCCGCTGAATTAAAACTGCGGCTGGCCGATAAGGAAGGCCTCTTGCTCTCGGTGGCCGATCCTCTAACCACCGAGAGTATCGCTGCCGCACCGCATTTGCGTGCTGTGTGCAATGTGGGTGTGGGTTACAACAATATCGATGTGGCGGCCTGCACGCAGGCGGGCATCATGGTGACCAACACGCCGGATGTATTGACGGAAACAACCGCTGATCTCGCCTGGGCATTGCTGATGGCAGTGTCACGGCGATTACCGATGGCCGAACGCTGGTTGCGCGAGGGTCAATGGGGTGCGTGGCGCTATGACCTTTGGCTAGGTACGGATGTGCACCATGCCACCTTGGGTATTTTTGGTATGGGGCGGATTGGCCAGGCTTTAGCACGTCGAGCGGTCGGGTTTGGCATGAAAACGATTTATCACAACCGGTCTCGTTTGCCCGCTGACATCGAAGCTCAGCTCAACGTTACATGGGTGGATAAAGAAATGATGCTGCGCGAAGCAGATTTCGTGGTTCTGCTTTTACCTTATTCGCCTGCCGTGCAGCATTACATTGGGGCAGCCGAATTGAGATTGATGAAGCCGACTGCGCATCTCATCAATGTGGCGCGCGGGGGAATTGTGGATGATGCGGCGTTAATTACGGCGTTACGCGAGCGCCGACTTTGTGGCGCAGGTGTGGATGTGTTTGAAGGAGAGCCGAAGTTCAATCCGGATTTTCTGACGCTTGATAACGTCGTGCTCACCCCGCATATTGGCTCGGCGTCTTATCAGGCACGAATGGCAATGGGTATGCGTGCTGTGGATAATTTAATTGAGGCATTAACCGGACAGCGTCCGCGTGACTGTGTGAATCCCGAAACATTTGCAGGCATATAAATAAAAAAGGGCGCTCTGCTTAGAGCGCCCTTAAAGGCTCAGGCTTGCAAGATTTACCCTCTTTGCCATCTGGCAAGAGGGTAACGCTTGTTAGTCGTGATACGCGGCTTCGCCGTGTGAAGTGATGTCTAGTCCTTCGCGTTCTTCATCTTCTGGGACGCGCAGACCGACAATCAGATCGGCAATCTTGAAAGCAATGAGTGCGGCAATGGCTGTCCAGACGACCGTCAAACCGACTGCTTTGGCTTGGATGATCAATTGGTCGAGGATAGCACCGTAACCCGGCTTCATCTCGAACCAGTTGTTGTAGAACCCTGGGCCACCCAGACTGGGCGAGTTGAAAACACCCGTCATCAGCGCACCAAAGATACCACCCAGCGCATGCACCCCGAAAACGTCGAGCGCATCATCTACCCGCAACATTTTCTTCAAGCCGGTAACACCCCAGAAGCACAGCGGGCCGACCAGAAGGCCGATCACAAAAGCACCCGGGATACCTACGTTGCCTGCAGCAGGCGTAATCGCCACCAGACCAGCAACTGCGCCGGAAGCGGCACCCAGCATGGAAGGTTTGCCTTTGATAAGCCATTCGGTAAACATCCATGACAGCACTGCACAAGCGGTGGCTAGATAGGTGTTCATGAAGGCTAGCGCAGCAGAGCCGTTGGCTTCCAGAGCAGACCCGGCGTTAAAGCCGAACCAGCCAAACCACAGCAGCGAGGCACCGATCATGGTCATTGTCAGGCTATGTGGCGACATGGCTTCTTTGCCAAAACCGATACGTTTGCCGAGCATGAAGGCACCCACCAGACCTGCTACACCGGCATTGATATGCACTACCGTACCACCAGCGAAGTCCAATGCTCCCCACTGCCAGAGCAAACCGGCCTTGGCATTGGTTGCATCAACGACACCGGCTGCGGTGTAGGCATCCGGTCCCATCCAGAACCAGACCATATGTGCGATCGGTATATAGCTGATGGTGAACCAGATAATCGAAAAAATCAGGATCGCCGAGAATTTGACGCGTTCAACCAGTGAGCCAAAAATCAGGCAAACCGTAATAGCGGCAAAAGTGGCCTGGAAGGCGACGAAAACGATTTCATACATCGGCGTAGCTTTGCTGAACGTGGCACCCAGCGCAAACGTGCCGGTAGCCGCATCAAATACGCCCTTGAGGAAGAGTCGATCGAAGCCGCCAAAATAGGCGCTGGTGGCACCACTGCCCTCAGTGAACGCCAAGCTGTAGCCATACACGCACCACAACACGGTAATCAGCGAGAACACGACGAATACCTGCATCAGCACCGAGAGCATGTTTTTGGTTCGTACCAGGCCACCATAGAACAAGGCCAAGGCGGGAACAGACATTAACAGCACAAGTGCCGTCGACATCAGCATCCAGGCGGTATCCCCTTTATTGGGGGTCGGTGCGGCAGCAACGGGAGCCGCTTCGGCGGGTGCAGGTGCTGCTATGGTTGCAGCAGCAGGTGCAGCGGCAGCATCAACAGCGGGCGTAGCGGCTGGAGCAGTGGTAGTTGCGGTGGCTTGGGCAGGCGCATCTTCTGCCCAAGCCAGGCTACCTGTGCCAATTGCGCAGGCTGCCAGCAAAACAGCGAGTAGTTTTTTCATAATAATGTTCCCCTTAAAGCGCAGCCTCACCGGTTTCGCCGGTGCGGATGCGGATGACTTGTTCCAGGCTGTAGACGAAAATCTTGCCATCGCCAATTTTTCCTGTCCGGGCAGACTTTTCGAGCGCTTCGACCACTTGATCAACCATGTCGTCGCCAACAGCGGCTTCTACTTTGACCTTGGGTAGAAAATCAACCACATATTCAGCGCCGCGATATAGCTCGGTATGCCCCTTTTGCCTGCCAAAGCCTTTGACTTCCGTGACGGTGATGCCTTGCACTCCCACAGTGGCCAAGGCTTCACGCACTTCATCAAGCTTGAAAGGCTTGATGATGGCGGTGATTAGTTTCATAAATATTCTCCTAACAGGTTAAACACGAAGGTAACAACCAGCCCTATAAAGCGAAGATTGTGCCATGACATTAATATGCTTAATTATCAGATAGTAAGTGATTTTTTAGCTTGGTTATCAGGTTACTCCAGATAAATGGCGCACTGGAATGGCGTGTGATATCCAGAGGTCGCATCATTTTGGTGCATTGTTTTTGAGCGCATGTTGATAGATACGCAGGGTTAGCCGGATTCTGTTCTTCAATACCAAAAAATCCCGTGCTAGACTAATTTCTCATTGAGGAATCCAGCCATGCTCAATCCTAAATTATTTGAAGAAGTCTCATCCCGCATCGCCGCTGCCATGGCTTCGTCGCCCTTGGGTGATGTTGAGAAAAATGCGCGGGCGCTGCTCGCCAGTTTTTTTGCCAAACTGGATCTGGTTACGCGTGAAGAGTTTGACGTGCAGCGTGAAGTGCTCACCCGCACATGCGAAAAACTTGCCGCACTCGAAAAACGTGTCGCTGATCTTGAAGCGGCGCGTGCTGGCGAGCAGAAATAATTTAGCCTGATTGAGTCTGATGGCGTTAGCAGTTCTTCGTTCGCGAGCGTTAGCGGGGTTATCGGCGCCAGAAGTTACCGTCGAAGTACATTTGACGGGCGGCTTGCCCACATTCACCCTCGTGGGTTTGCCTGATACAGAAGTCAAGGAGGCACGCGATCGGGTGCGTGCGGCCATTCAAAATTGCGGGTTCGAGTTTCCGCAGCGGCGCATCACGGTGAATCTCGCGCCCGCTGATTTACCCAAAGAATCCGGCCGGTTTGATTTGCCCATTGCGCTGGGGATCCTGATTGCCTCCGGCCAGCTCAAAGCGCCCACGCTTGATGACTATGAATTTGCCGGTGAGCTGGCGCTCTCTGGCAAGTTGCGCGCGATTCGCGGGGCATTGGCGATGTGTGCGGCGATGTCTACCACTGGCGACCGCACTGCGCCACGTGATGCAGCCGCTCGGCGCGCATTCATCTTGCCAACGGAGAGTGCGCCGGAGGCCGCATTGATCGCCGATATGACGATTCTGCCCGCAAAAAACCTGCTCCAGGTGTGTGCGCATCTTGCAGGGCGCGAAATAATTGCCCCTCACGCCGTATCGCCAGCGCCGACTTTTGCGCATTATCCCGATCTCGCCGAGGTCAAGGGCCAGACACCGGCCAAGCGCGCACTCGAAGTGGCAGCAGCTGGTGGTCACAGTTTACTCATGAGCGGTCCGCCGGGCGCGGGTAAATCGATGCTGGCGCAACGCTTGCCGGGGCTGCTGCCGCCGATGACGGATAGCGAAGCGCTGGCCGCTGCGGCTGTGCATTCCTTGGCCGGACTCTTCAAGCTCGAACACTGGGGTCAGCGCGCCTTTCGCGCGCCGCATCACTCCGCCTCAACCGCAGCGTTGGTGGGTGGCGGCAGTGTGCCGCGTCCGGGCGAAATTTCGCTGGCGCATAACGGCACGCTGTTTCTGGATGAACTGCCCGAATTTCAGCGTGGCGTGCTCGAAGCCCTGCGCGAGCCACTGGAAACCGGGCATATCCATATTGCCCGTGCCGCGCGGCGAGCGGAGTTTCCGGCACGTTTTCAGCTGATTGCGGCAATGAATCCCTGCCCCTGTGGCTGGCTCGGGCATTCTGCCGGTAAATGTCGCTGCACGCCCGACCAAGTGTCGCGCTATCGCGGCAAACTATCCGGGCCATTGTTGGATCGAATTGATCTGATGGTGGATGTGCCGGCCATTTCCGAAGCGGAATTATCGGCGCGGGCAGCGGGTGAATCATCCACCACGGTGCGTGGCCGAGTGATCGCCGCGCGTGACCGGCAACTGGAACGGCAGGGTAAACCCAATGCACAGCTCACGCCGAATGAAATCAGTGAGCACGCTACGCCTGACTTGGCCGGTGCACAATTGCTGGCACAAGCCATGGTGCGGCTGTCGTTGTCTGCACGTGGCTACCACCGCATTTTGAAAGTGGCACGCAGTATTGCCGATCTTGCCGGTGCCAAATCCATCGGCGCGCCGCAGGTGGCCGAAGCGATCCACTACCGACGCGGTTTGGCGGAGTAAGCGCGACCGCTTAAAAAAATCGGTAGCCCAAAAACGATCCAGCCCAGGGCACTGCGATGTTCAGTAGCGATCTGGGCTGGCGATGTTAAAGGTGTTTACTTTTCGATTGTTTCACCGCTTGGCAACCCACCGAGGTTTTGGTTTGAAAAGCCGTCAAGGGTGCCGCACATTCAATCGCGGTTTCAGGTGCTTTGGCGCCTTTACCCGCTTTACACCGGTAAGCACCCGCGCGGCTTGGCTTGCCCGTCATGGTGTAGCCGGGTGGGCAGCTGGCTGCAACTGCTGGCGCAGCCCCTGTTTTTTTCGCGGCAGCTTGCACAACAAGGTTGGTTGTTGCTTCGCCTTTGCAACGGAAATGCGTGGTGATTTTTTTACCTTCGGCTTTCACGACATAAGTGCCGGGATGGGCATACGTCTTGGTTAGCGTGACCGGAAATTTTGAGTCAGTGCCATTAATTTTGATTTTATCGCTCGTGCCATCACCAAATTCAACTGACAAGCCGCACAGGCTGGGGGCTTCACCTTCTGCCGCAACGGTAATGATGACCGCTTGTTCAGCTTGAGCCGGGTTCGGCGTGACGGTGATTGAGCCTATGCCACCATTTTCGGCAAATGCAAGATTGGAGACAAGACCCAAGGCAAGTGAAGCAGAGAGGGTAAGCAGGGTAAACTTGACGTTCATGGAATGACTCCTGATTGTTTGGCTGACTAGGTTAGCGTGTTTTTCTGTAAAGGTGAACCGAATGAAACTAGTACGACTGGCTGGCATCATTGCCAGTATTGGATTGCTTCTGCTGGTAATTTTTGCAGGCGTGCTCTATGCCCTGTTCGATAGCGAAAAAATCAAAGCTGAACTGGTCCATGCGGTTTTTGTCAAAACGCAGCGTCAACTTGTCATCACGGGGCCGGTACAACTCTCGCTGTGGCCCAATGTCGGTGTCAATCTTGGCCACGTCACGTTGTCCGAACCGGCCAGCTCACGTGACTTCCTCGCGCTGGATTCAGCGCGTATTGCCATAGCCGTCATGCCCTTGTTGGCAAAAAAAGTGGTGGTGAATGATCTGCAAGCGGATGGTTTGACCGCCACGCTGGTGAAAAGAAAAGATGGTCGCTTGAATATTGAGGATCTCTCCAGCGGCAAGCCAGAAGACAAAAAAGTCGGCGCTGGTGATACGGCGATGCAGCTTGATATGTCGGGCATTGCGCTAACCCATGCACATTTGGTCTGGCGCGATGAGCAAGCAGGCAGCACGACCACGCTAGCCAACTTGAATATCACCACTGGCCCGATGTTAGCCGATGGCCAAAAGCAGACATTGACAGTCGATAGCATGGTTTTGAAAAATGTGGACCTTACCCGGCGTGATGAAAATACAGGCAACACGATGGCGCTGGCCGGGCTGTCTTTTTCTGCCGATCATGTGACGGCAAACAGCATGTTAAAAACGCTGGTAGTGGATGCAGTGCATCT
>JAYTIQ010000014.1:0-13998 GCA_043731705.1 Rugosibacter sp. | reverse complement strand
CACGACATGGCTTTCCGACGCGCCGGCATCCTTCCCTTTGAGCGCACCCATCAAAGCCACGCTGCGTCATGCGCCTGTTGCACTGACCCCTTTGGCCCTAACCCCTTTGGCCGACACAAAGACCAGCACTTCAAAAAACCCTGCGCCGCGCAACCCGTCGAAACCGCCCCGGCCACCCACACCAAAATCAGCGCCGAAAAATCTGCCTGGCCCTTCCCTGCGCCGCGCACAAGCCATGCTCTCGAAACATCTGTTTTATCCACCACTCGCTGTAACTCAGGGCTTGGAAGGTGAAGTCGTGCTCTTGCTGACGCTGGATACTACCGGCCAGATCCGTGCCCTGGAAATTGCCAAGAGCTCGGGCCATGCGCTGCTCGATGAGGCCGCGCTCGATGCCGCACGCCATATCGGGGCCTTGCCCGGCAACCCGATCCAGACGTTGTTACCTGTCACTTTCCGCTTGCAGTAATTACACCGGATTGTCGATGTCGATAAATTCGCATTCAATACCGCAAGTTTTGTTCAGCTGTGCCGCCAAGGCCATCACACCATAACGTTCGGTCGCGTGGTGGCCGGCGGCCAGATACGCCATGCCGGTTTCGCGCGCCAGATGTACAGTCGGCTCAGAAATTTCTCCAGAAACAAAGATATCGGCCCCCGTTGCCAGCGCTTCTTCAAAATAACTCTGTGCACCACCGGTGCACCAAGCAATGCGTTTTATCGGGTGACTTGTTTCACCTATCAGCAGAGGCGTACGCCCTAAGCTACGCTCAACAACAGCCGCCAGATCGCCGGCAAAAGTCGGCGCTGGCGGGACGCCGAAAAAGCCAATGTCTTGCTCGCTAAACCGCCCTTCAATCGTCCAGCCCAGGCGTGCCGCAAGCTGCGCATTGTTGCCCAGCGTCGGGTGAGCATCCAGTGGCAGGTGATAAGCGAAAAGACTCATGTCAGCGGCAAGCAAACTTGCCAGTCGCTGACGACGATAACCGGTGACACGCCCATCTTCACCTTTCCAGAACCAGCCATGATGCACCAGCAGAGCATCGGCCTGATGTTTAATCGCTGCATCAATCAGCGCTTGGCTTGCGGTGACGCCACAAATAACGCGGTGTATTTCTTCCCGACCTTCCACTTGCAAGCCATTTGGGCAATAATCGCGAAAACGCGCGGCCTCCAGTAGCCCGTCAAGAGTCATCCGTAGTTCTTCACGCTGCATTGTTTTCAACCTTTTCATTACCAAAGAGTTTAATTATGCGCCGTCTCTGGCTCACTTTCGCCCAAACCATTACCGTCTGCATCGCGCTTTTATTCACGATCAAAACACTCAAGCCCGAATGGCTGGCTTATTGGCCAAACTTATCATCTTTGCCCGCGCCATCTGCGACGGTCGTCGAGGCTCCCATAAGCCTTGCGCACCGCCCGGGCTCCTACGCCGATGCGGCGCAAAAAGCCTTGCCCGCAGTGGTTCATGTGTATACCAGCCAGGACGTCAAGATACCGCGCCACCCCTTGCAGGATGACCCCGTATTTCGTCATTTTTTTGGTGACCAACTGGGCGAAGGCTCTGAGCGCCGATCTGGCCTCGGCAGTGGTGTGGTGGTTTCATCCGAAGGTTATATTCTGACTAACTTCCATGTTGTTAACGGCGCAGATGAAATTGAAGTCGCCAGCAACGATGGTCACAAATACAAAGCGCAGGTGGTAGGTTCAGACCCTGAATCCGACCTGGCAGTTTTGCGCATTCCGGCTGACCATAAGCTGCCCGTGATTACCTTTGGGAACAGCGATACCTTGCGCGTGGGAGATATTGTGTTGGCCATCGGCAACCCCTTCGGCGTGGGGCAAACCGTCACCTCCGGCATTGTGTCTGCGCTTGGCCGATCACACCTGGGCATCAACACGTTCGAGAATTTCATTCAGACAGACGCAGCGATTAATCCGGGTAATTCAGGCGGCGCGTTAATTGATACGAATGGCAATCTGGTCGGCATCAATACCGCGATTTATTCGCAAAGTGGCGGCTCGATGGGCATAGGCTTTGCCATCCCGGTATCTCTGGCTAAAAACATCATGGAAGAAATCGTGAAAAATGGTGTAGTCACCCGAGGCTGGATTGGTGTTGAAGTGCAAGAACTCACGCCTGAGCTGGCAGAGTCGTTCAAGCTGGCCAACGCCGATGGCGCGCTGATTGCCGGTGTGGTGCGCGGCGCACCTGCCCAGCGGGCCGGCATTCAGCCAGGTGATGTGCTACTTGAAGTAGCGGGTAAACCAGTGAAGGATTCCCAAGCGATGCTCGGTCTCATCGCGACGCTTGAGCCGGGGAAAGTCGCTCGCTTGAAGCTAATGCGCGCGGGTAAAATTTTCAATGCGGATGTCACGATCAGCCGGCGCCCGAAACCGCCGACTGAGGAAAATCCTGAGTAAACCCTATACGACTTAAAGCTGGCTACTTCAGGGTGCGCTATCGCCCGAAGTAGCCAGCGCTGGCTGGGTGATGAAGCTCGCCATGAAAACACCGAGTTCAAACAGCAGCCACATCGGCAGAGCCATCATGAGTTGTGAAATGACATCAGGTGGCGTAAAAATTGCGCCGATCACAAATGCCCCGACAATGACATAAGGACGCCACTCACGCAATTTCTCAACACGCACAAATCCCATTTTGACCAGCACGATGACGATGACCGGCACCTCAAACGTGGCACCAAAAGCAAGAAACATGGTGAGCACAAATGAAAAATATTTCTCAATATCCGTCATCCACGAGACACCCACCGGGGCGAACTTCGCCATAAAGCCAAAAACCATGGGAAAAAATGCGAAGTAGGCAAACGCCATTCCCGTGAAAAATAGCAGGACGGAAACGATTAACATCGGCACGGCAAATTTCTTTTCGTGGGCATATAGTCCCGGTGCCACAAACGCCCATATCTGATATAGCACGTAGGGCAGAACCACAAGAAAAGAGACCACCAGCGCTACTTTCATCGGCACCAGAAAAACACCGACAACATCGGTAGCGATCATGGTGCCGCCCACCGGCAAAACGTGCAAGAGCGGTGCAGCCAGTAGCGAATAAAGTTCCCGCGCAAAAAAAGCCATGGGCACAAAAACAACCAGCACGGCAATCAGTATACGAATCAGACGATCACGCAACTCCACCAGGTGCGACAGAAAACTTTCCTGACCTTCCAGCATCAGATGCTCTCCGTTGGCGTAGCTGTTTTCGTTGGGTCAGTAGATGTTTTTTCAGTTAATTCAGTATTTGGAAAACTCGGCGCTGGTGATGCGGCGAGATTTTCTGCCTCTAATTCAGGGGGGGCAATTTTTTGCGTAACAGCGGCCTCCACCTTATTCATTTCATGCTGCACGGTGGATTCAGCCGCAGCAATACGATCTGCCACGTCTTGCTGCATTTTTTTCAGCTCATCAAGCTGCATTTCGCGACTGATGTCTGCTTTGATGTCATTGACGTAACGGCGCAGCCGGCCTGATAACAGCCCGGCTGTACGCGCTACTTTAGGCAGCCGCTCAGGGCCAATAACGATGAGCGCCACGACAGCGATCACCAACAGCTCAGAAAAGCCTATGTCAAACATAAAGAATCAGCACCAGAGAAGCGGCGTAGCGAGTCTTCTTTCGCCACTACGCCATTAAAAATTACAATTTGGATTGCTCACGATGCGACTCAACATCAATCGTCTGCCCCGTCACCTGCGCAGGAGGCTGAGTTGATGTTTTTTGTGCGTTGGCGTCATCAGCTGCGCCATCTTTCATGCCCTCTTTAAAGCCTTTAACCGCCCCGCCCAGATCGGAACCAATATTGCGTAACTTCTTGGTGCCAAATACCAGCATAACAATCACCAAAACAATCAACCAGTGCCAGATACTCAAGCTTCCCATCATGTTCTCCTTGTTAAATTGTTCGTTACTTAACGTTTTTTCAGCAGAGAACCCAGTGGTTCAGGGCCACCGAGTATATGCACATGTAAATGATACACCTCCTGCCCACCCACACGGCCGGTGTTGATCACGGTACGAAAACCATCATTCAAGCCCTGGCTTTTGGCCAGCTCACCCGCTTTGGCAAGCAGATACCCCAAAATTTTCTGGTGGCTCATATCGGTCTCAGCCAAAGATTCAATATGTTGTTTTGGCACGATCATAAAATGTACCGGTGCGGCAGGCTGAATATCGTGAAAAACAAAAATCTCTTTGTCCTCAAAAATTTTTCTCGAGGGAATCTCCCCTCGGATGATTTTGCAAAAAACACAATCACCTGTTGCGCCACTCATTTTTCATCCCTACGACTGCTCTTTTCATCGATACCGGAAATCCCTTCACGGCGACGAAATTCGGCCACCACATCATCAACACCGACATCAAATTGCGCAAGCAACAACATGCTGTGAAACCAGAGATCAGTCACCTCGTGCACCAGATGCAAACGATCACCATCCTTGGCAGCCATAATGGTTTCAGCCGCCTCCTCGGCGATTTTTTTGCAGATGGAATCAACCCCTTTGGCATACAGGCTGGCTGCATAGGAAGAATCTGGTGCAGCAGTTTTTCGCTCAACCAGGGTTTTTTGCAAACGATGCATTACCTCAAAATCTATCATTTGTAGATATCCTCCGGTGCTTTGAGTACAGGATCAACCGCCTGCCAGACTCCCGATTCAAGACGCTGAAAAAAGCAACTCTTGCGCCCGGTATGGCAGGCCATGCCTGAAACTTGCTCCACCTTCAACAAGACCGCGTCGTTATCACAATCCAGTCGGATTTCCTTGACCCATTGCACATGACCTGATTCTTCTCCTTTACGCCACAGCCTATTGCGCGAACGCGACCAATAAACCGCCCGACCTTCGGCGACTGTCAACGACAATGCCTCGCGATTCATCCAGGCAAGCATCAAAATCTCACCACTAGCGGCTTCTTGTGCGATCGCCGGCACTAATCCCTGCACATCCCATTTGACTGCCTCCAGCCAGGAAGTTTCATTCACATAAGCATCCAAGAGTTTGCTCATAACCTCACCTCGACTCCCTGTTGCCGCATGTATTCTTTCGCTTCACGCACAGTGAATTCACCATAATGAAAAATACTCGCCGCCAGCACCGCATCGGCCCGTCCCTGCGTGACGCCATCGGCCAAATGGGCCAGATTGCCTACGCCACCACTGGCAATCACTGGAATAGTCACGGCATCAGCCACCGCACGGGTCAATGCTAAATCAAAGCCGGACTTGGTGCCATCACGATCCATGCTGGTGAGTAAAATTTCACCCGCACCCAGCGCTTGCACCTGCCGCGCCCAATCAATCACATCCAAGCCCGCATTTTTACGCCCACCGTGGGTAAACACTTCCCACTCGCCGTGGCTTGTCTGCTTGGCATCAATCGCCACCACGATGCATTGCGTGCCCACTTTGGCCGCAGCATCAGCGACTAATTGCGGATTAGTCACTGCGGCGGTATTCATGCTGACTTTATCTGCACCAGCATTAAGCAAACGGCGCACATCAGCTACCGCACGCACACCGCCGCCGACGGTGAGTGGAATAAACACCTGAGAGGCCACTGCCTCGATGATGTGCAAAATAATGTCACGTTCATCGGAACTGGCTGTGATATCCAGAAAGGTAATTTCGTCTGCGCCCTGTGCGTCATAGCGCCGAGCAATTTCAACAGGATCCCCCGCATCGCGTAACGCCACAAAATTAACACCTTTCACGACGCGACCGGCATTCACGTCAAGGCAGGGAATAATACGTTTAGCTAACATGGCTGGCAAACTTAAACAGGCTTAGTGGCCAGAGAGCGAATCTGCCTCGGCTTGCGCAACTTTGAAATCCAGCGTGCCTTCATAAATCGCCCGGCCGGTAATTGCGCCTATGATGCCCTCATGTGCCACCTGGCACAGCGCCTGGATGTCTTGTAAACCGGCTATACCGCCGCTAGCGATCACCGGAATAGTCAGTGCCTGGGCTAGTTTGACGGTAGCTTCGATGTTCACACCGGACAACATGCCGTCCCGCCCGATGTCGGTATAAATCACTGCCTCGGCGCCATAGCCTTCAAATTTCCTGGCTAGATCAATCACATCGTGGCCGGTCAGCTTGGACCAGCCATCAACAGCCACCTTGCCCTCTTTTGCATCCAGCCCAACAATGATATGCCCGGGGAAGACACTGCAAGCATCACGCAAAAACCCAGGATTCTTCACTGCGGCTGTGCCAATAATGACATACCGAATTCCGTCATCCAGACAACGCGCTATGGTATCCAGATCCCGAATGCCACCACCTAATTGCACAGGAATTTCATCGCCCACTTCGTCAAGTATCATCTTGATGGCGGATTCATTTTTTGGCTTACCAGCAAACGCACCATTCAGATCAACCAAATGTAAACGACGTGCGCCTTGCTCTATCCAATGCCGGGCCATGGCAGCCGGTTCTTCAGAAAAAACGGTGGCATCATCCATTTCACCCTGTTTTAAACGGACACAATGGCCATCTTTCAAATCAATTGCAGGTATGAGCAGCATAGAAGTTAATGAGTAAGAAAGTTAGCAAAAAACTACGCAGATGCCTGATCAAGGCTGCCAGCACATGAAATTTTCAAGCAAGCGTAAACCCGCTTGAGCACTTTTTTCTGGATGAAATTGAACTGCGAAGATGTTATCGCGCGCAATCGCGCTGGTAAAGGTGATGCCATGGGTAGTCTCCCCGGCAATACAGCGGGTATCTTGCGGCTCAACATAATAACTATGCACAAAATAAAAGCGTGTGTCATCAGCAATGCCCTCCCATAACGGATGCGAGTGATGCGCCTCGCTCTGCCGTACCTGATTCCATCCCATATGCGGCACTTTGAGCCGCGAACCATCAGGCATAACCATGGCCGTTTGCGGAAAGCGCGGCACACGCCCAGCTAAAACCTCAAGCCCTATGACATCGCCTTCTTCGGCGTGCCCAAACAGCATTTGCAATCCAACACAAATACCCAGAAAGGGTTTTTCAGCAGCAGCACGAATCACCGCATCGCGCAAATGCCGATCAGTCAGCTCGCGCATGCAGTCCGGCATGGCCCCCTGGCCCGGCACCACCACGCGATTCGCTGCGGCAATTTCAGCCGCATCGGCGGTAACACGCACAGAGGCATGGGGCGCCACGTGCTCAATAGCTTTAGCCACCGAGCGCAAGTTACCCATGCCGTAATCGACCACTGCAACCGACATAGCCATCGTGTTCATGCTTGAGTCAGAGTGAGCCTTTTGTCGAAGGAATAGCATCCACTGCACGCGCATCAATCTCCATCGCCATGCGCAATGCACGGGCAAAGGCCTTGAACACGGTTTCTGCCTGATGGTGGGCATTCACGCCACTGAGGTTATCGATATGCAAAGAAATTCCTGCATGATTGACCAACCCCTGAAAGAACTCATGAATCAGGTCAACATCAAATTCACCAATGGCGGCACGCGTAAAAGGCACATTGAAAACCAGACCGGGACGACCAGACAAATCAACCACCACTCGCGACAAGGCTTCATCCAGCGGCACATAAGCATGACCATAGCGGCGCAAACCCTTTTTATCACCCAAGGCTTTGGCCAACGCCTGACCGAAAGTAATGCCTACATCTTCTATCGTGTGATGTGCATCAATATGCAGATCGCCCACGGCATCGATCATGAGATCAATCATGCCATGGCGGGCAATCTGATCGAGCATGTGATCAAAAAATCCCACGCCGGTGGAGAGCTTGGCAACACCTGTGCCATCCAGATTGATGGCAACGCGAATACGGGTTTCGAGGGTATTACGAGAAACGTCAGCTTGCCGCATGGCAGTCTTCTACACGCAGTTGAACAAGAGCAACATGATACCATCGTCAAAGTTTCGTTTTCACGCATTATGTAACCTTACGATCAATCCTTACACCCCGACTAATCCGTAAAACTATGTCCGAATTTTGGAGTGATGTTGTCAAAGGGCTCACGCCTTATGTCCCCGGCGAGCAGCCCAAACTGGCTAATCTGGTTAAGCTCAACACTAACGAAAACCCCTACGATCCTAGCCCACGCGTGCTCAAAGCCATTCGCGGCGCCGTGGGTGAAAATTTACGGCTTTATCCAGATCCGAATGCCGAGGCGCTTAAAGAAGCGATTGCCGAATACCATGACGTCACCACCATCAACGTCTTTGTAGGCAATGGCTCCGACGAAATTTTGGCGCACGTTTTTTTGGGTTTGCTAAAACATGACCAGCCGGTATTGTTCCCCGACATCACTTACAGCTTTTACCCCGTGTATTGCGGGCTGTATGAGATTGCTTTTAACACCGTACCGTTGGCTGAAGATTTTTCCATCCGCATTGCCGACTATGACCAACCCAATGGCGGCATTATTTTCCCTAACCCGAATGCGCCCACAGGCCGAGCGATTTCTCTAGACGAAATAGAACAGCTTTTGCAAATGCATCCGCATAAAGTGGTGGTGGTGGACGAAGCCTATGTTGATTTTGGAGGCGAAAGCGCCATCCCCCTCACTCATCGCTACCCGAATTTGCTGGTCGTACACACCTTCTCCAAATCGCGCTCACTGGCTGGTTTGCGCGTGGGGTTTGCCATTGGCCATTCCGATTTGATTGAAGCACTCGAGCGGATAAAAAACAGCTTTAACTCTTACCCGCTGGATTCCTTGGCCATGGCTGGCGCCATCGCTGCGCTGGAGGATAAAGCCCATTTTGAAAGGACCCGCAAAGCCGTCATCCACTCGCGCGAAAACTTGGTATCCGCACTGGAAGCACTCGGCTTTGAAGTACTGCCTTCAGTTGCCAACTTTGTCTTTGTCCGCCACCCACAACACGACGCCGAAAAGTCGGCGCTGACGCTACGCCAACACGGCATCGTGGTACGCCATTTCAAATTGCCACGCATTGAACAATTTCTGCGCATTACTATCGGTACCGATGATCAATGCGCAATTCTGGTCAAGGCTCTGCGGGAAATCGTGGCATAACACTCATCCGTGACAATAAAAAACACCTATAGCGTCATTGCCTTGCTATTTTTAGTAACGACGATTTATTACGCATGCAACGTGCACGCTGCCAGCCCGAATTTTCTTGCTGAAAAAGTCAAGCATCGACAGGCCTTCACGAACAATGATCAGGGTGAAGAAGGGGTTAAGTTTTCCTGCGGCAAAGAACAACTGCAGGATGTTGAACGCGACATGCTGGCTTATCTCACCCAGCTTGGCATCCCACCGGCACTCGTTAATCATAGGGTTTCGGCCAATACTGATAGTGTAATTTTCCAGTTAGCAACACCGCCAGAAGATATTTCAACTGTTGATTTACGGTTTCGTCCTGAAATGGAAATTAGCGATCAGCTCATCTCCCTTCCATCCCGCCATGGAAAACCAACGACTGTGCTCACGGTTTCAGAAAAAGAAATTGTCTTGTCCCTCATGCAGCATGGTCGGCTGACTGAATTTGCTGGTGACCAATGCAACTTTCAGGTCTTTCGCGATCATGTGGGCATCCGTCAAAATATTGTTGCCTGGGCCGAAAATATTGAATGGAACTGGCCTGATGGAAAGCGCGCCCAATGGAACAAGCGTTATTGGAACAAAGGCACGCCACTGCCTGGCATATCCATTTCAAAAGCAGTAAAAGATGCATTCCTGAATCAGGAAAAATACTCTATCGGCTGTTATACAGCGACAAAATTAGTCATGATTCATGGTGTGCTTGATTACTACGCGCGCATCAAAAAGAGCCCCACAGATTTAGCGGAGATTGAGCGGCGACTCATGGCCAATGATAGCGATCCCTTGGTGCAAATCGAGCCGCGTGCCGTTTGGGCTTTCGAAGAAGATTTTGACGCAAGCGAATTATGGCAAAAAGGAAAATTGCTTGACATGCGCTACAACATTCCCGCCAGGAATTTTGTGCCGGGTGATTGGGGATATCTGTTAAATACCGACCAGATCACTGCCAAAAAGATCGGCTATGAGGGATCCAACGCCATTTATCTTGGCCGTGGAAAATTCGATGACTATTACAACGACCACAATCATTCCTATCTGTTCCGGGAAAAACTTGATGAAGTCTACCAATGGCGCAACAAAGTCTTTAGCCGTCGGCGCGATATGGCCAAAGTCCACCCATTGACCGAGCGTGACATTGAAAAGCTCGAAGCAACCCCTGAAAAAAGCGGCCTTGTCATGGATATGCGGGTTTATTTCCCGCCATTATCGCCTCGTTCAGCGAGTGTCCATTAAGCCTGAAAGGTAAGGCTTCACCTGAAGAACAGCCAGCTTATGCAAGGGAAAATCGGCACCCTTTGAATCCGTATCTGGACAAGGGTACTTCTTCCTGCGAGGCGCGCTGGTGAAACCGCGGTAACGCCTTTTTGTGAACCCTTTAAGCGTCTTGCCGCTTGATACGCAACTCCGCCGCACGGGCATGCGCCGCGAGTCCTTCGCCATGCGCCAAGGTGGCGGCAATCGGTCCTAATATTTGAGCACCTGCAGCTGAGACTTCAATCAGGCTGCTGCGTTTTTGAAAGTCGTACACACCAAGCGGCGAAGAAAAACGTGCGCTGCGCGAGGTCGGCAGCACATGGTTCGGCCCGGCGCAATAATCGCCCAAGGATTCGGAAGCATAGTGGCCGATGAAAATTGCGCCCGCATGGCGAATTTTTTCCACCAGCAGATTCGGTTCGGCAACGGCCAGCTCCAGGTGTTCGGGCGCGATGCGATTGGCGATGGTACAGGCCTCGGTCAGATCGGCAACCTGAATCAACGCCCCTCGCCCTTTGAGCGAAGCTTCGATCACTGCGCGACGCGGCATCGTCGGCAAAAGGTTTTCAATGCTGGCCGCGACACGGTCGATAAAAGCCGCATCGGGACACAGCAAAATGGACTGCGCCATTTCGTCATGCTCGGCCTGGGCAAACAAATCCATGGCCACCCAATCCGGGTTGGCTGAGGCATCCGCAATCACCAGCACTTCGGAAGGCCCGGCAATCATGTCGATACCGACCGTGCCGAATACGCGCCGCTTGGCCGCAGCCACATAGGCATTGCCGGGGCCGACGATCTTGTCGACTTGCGGAATGGTTTGTGTGCCATACGCCAGCGCCGCCACCGCTTGTGCGCCACCGATAGTGAACACGCGATCAACACCGGCCAGGTGGGCAGCGGCTAACACCAGCGCATTCTTTTCGCCACGCGGGGTGGGCACGACCATGATGAGCTCACCCACGCCAGCCACTTTGGCGGGCAAGGCATTCATGAGCACGGAGCTGGGATAGGCTGCCTTGCCACCCGGCACATACAAGCCCACGCGATCCAGCGGCGTGATTTTTTGCCCCAGCCGCGTGCCGCGCATTGCGCCATCTGTTTCGGTATAGCTCCACGACTCAACCTTCTGCCGTTCGTGGTAACTACGGATGCGTGCAGCAGCCGCTTCCAACGCTTGGCGCTGATCTGTAGGCAAGGCATCAAACGCGACGGCGAGTTCAGCCGGGGACAAAGACAACTCAGCCATCGCGCTGGCGACCAGCCCGTCAAAACGCTGGGTGTACTCAAGCACGGCGGCATCGCCTCGCTGACGCACCTGGGCGAGAATTTCAGCCACCGTCCGCTCGATACCATCGTCTGTCGCGTGATCAAAAGCGAGCAGCGCATCAAGCGTGGCCAGAAAATCCGGCTGACGCGTGGATAAGCGTCGCATCATGGCGCACTAGCACCTGATATGGCACTTGCAAAGGCATCAATCAATGGCTGCAAGCGGTCACGCTTCATTTTCAGTGCGGCTTGATTAACCACCAGACGCGATGAAATCTGCATGATTTCTTCGACTTCAAGCAAGTGGTTGGCACGCAAAGTAGCGCCACTGGAAACCAGATCGACAATGGCATCGGCCAGCCCAACCAGGGGCGCAAGTTCCATCGAACCATACAGCTTGATCAAATCAACATGCACGCCTTTGGCAGCAAAATGCTCGCGTGCGGTGTTGAGATATTTAGTCGCCACGCGCAAGCGCGCGCCGCGCTTTATTGCAGCGGCATAGTCAAATCCTGCGGGTACAGCCACCGACATGCGGCACTTGGCGATATGCAAATCCAGCGGCTGATACAGCCCTGCCCCGCCGTGCTCGAGCAACACATCCTTGCCGGCAATGCCGATGTCGGCAGCGCCATATTGCACATAGGTGGGCACATCCGAAGCACGCACAATCACCAGGCGGACATCGTCACGATTCGTGCCTATGATGAGCTTGCGCGACTCTTCGGGATTTTCGCTCGGCACGATACCCGCCGCTGCGAGCAGTGGCAGGGTTTCTTCGAAAATACGGCCCTTGGAAAGGGCGATGGTCATCATGTTGATATCGGCAATGTTGTCAGCAGGGCTCATGGCGTTATTTTACCCGTGCCACACGTGCGCCCAGTGCAATGAGTTTTTGGTCCAGCGCCGCATAGCCGCGATCAAGGTGATAAATCCGTTCGATCACTGTCTCGCCTTGCGCCACCAGCCCGGCAATCACCAGGCTCGCCGAAGCGCGCAAATCGGTGGCCATCACGGTGGCGCCTTGCAATTCGGCGACGCCTTTAACAAAGGCCGTGTTGCCGTCGATCTTGATGTCAGCACCCAGACGAATGAGTTCCACTGCGTGCATGAAGCGATTTTCGAAAATCGTTTCGCGAATAACGGCCGTGCCATCGGCCACCGCATTGATGGCCATGAATTGCGCCTGCATGTCTGTGGGGAATGCCGGATACGGTGCTGTGCGCAGGCTCACCGCAGTCAGTCGCGCCGGTGCCTTGAGGCGAATGGCATCGCGCTCACTTGTAATTTCGCAGCCGGTATCCATGAGTTTGTCGATCACCGCATCAAGATAGGCTGATGACGTGCCGGTCAAGCGCACATCGCCGCCCGTGGCTGCCGCAGCACACAGATAAGTACCGGTCTCGATGCGATCAGGCATCACGCGGTGGGTTGCGCCATGCAAAGCATCGACGCCCTGAATGCGGATGACATCGCTGCCCGCACCAGAAATCCGTGCGCCCATCGCGTTAAGGCAGGTGGCCAAGTCAACTACTTCCGGCTCGCGCGCGGCGTTCTCGATAATAGTTTCACCTGCGCCAAGGCAGGCGGCCATCATCAGATTTTCAGTACCGGTTACCGTCACCATGTCGGTGAAAATGCGCGCGCCTTTGAGGCGGCTTGCCCGGGCGTGCACGTAGCCATGCTCGACGGAAATCTCGGCGCCCATCGCGGCTAAACCCTTGATGTGCTGATCCACCGGTCGTGCGCCAATGGCACAACCGCCGGGCAGCGAGACCTTTGCCTCACCGGCACGCGCAACCAATGGACCCAGCACAAGTATTGCCGCACGCATGGTTTTGACCAGTTCATAGGGTGCTACGGGATTATTCAGCCCTGAAGCATCCAGCGTCACCGTATCACCAGCGCCGACTTTTCCAGCATCATTCGCCATCGACTCACGCGTCACCTTGACACCCATTTGCTCAAGCAGCTTGAGCATGGTGCCAATATCATTCAGATGCGGCACGTGAGTGAAGGTCACCGGCTCGCGCGTGAGCAACGCAGCGCACAGCAGCGGTAACGCGGCGTTCTTCGCACCAGAAATAGCAATCTCGCCGTGCAGCGCAATGCCTCCAGAAATCTGTAATTTATCCATTCTCACGCCACTCTTCGGGCGTGAGCGTTTGCATCGACAAAGCATGCAGCTCACCCGAATCAAAGTGCACTTTAAGAATGGCATTGACTCGCTGCTGACGCTTGATGCGATTCAAGCCCGCGAACTCATTGCTCACAATCAACGCAGAAAAATGTGCGCCATCACCTTCAACCAATAGATGTTCACAGGGAAGCGCATCCACAATCCACGATTCCAGCTTTTTTGGATCTAACATTTTTACTCCTTAACGAATAGGGTCGCCTAGTGCTTTTTGCT
>JAYTIQ010000013.1:0-6889 GCA_043731705.1 Rugosibacter sp. | reverse complement strand
CCTGCACCGCCAGATAGCCAGCACGAAGTGCCAAAAATGTTGCACTGAGTTTTTTCTGCGCTTGGATTAACCGGAAACTGCAGAAAACCAGATTGATGAATCTCCAAGAACCCACCACCAGCCCACTGTTTTTTCAAGCCTCGCGCTGGTTACGTGGCGCACACCGGCAGACCATCTGGCCCTTGCTCATCAAAGGCCCGTTGCCACCCTATCGCCGACAACGCTGGGATACACCGGATGGTGATTTCATTGATCTGGATTGGGTCGACGGTGCGCCTGGCCAGCCCTGTGTCGTGTTGTTTCATGGGCTGGAGGGCAGTTCACACAGCGCTTACGCACGTGCTCTGATGCACGCGATGCACACTCGTGGCTGGCATGGGGTCGTGGTGAATTTTCGTGGCTGTTCTGGCGAGCCTAATCGTTTGCCACGGGCCTATCACTCAGGAGATGTCGTCGAGATTGACTGGATTTTGCGGCGACTACATGCCTTGCACTGGCCTGCGTTATTTGCGGTCGGCGTCTCACTCGGCGGCAATGCCTTGCTCAAGTGGCTGGCGGAACATGCACCCGCCAATGAAGCTGCCAGCCTGCTTAACGCTGCCGCCACCGTGAGCGCTCCTGTGGATTTAGCAGCCGCAGAAGGCGAGCTTGCCCGTGGTGTCAAGCGTGCTTATGTGCGCTATTTTTTGCGTAGCCTGGTGCCCAAAGCACTCGAAAAAGCGGCGCGGTTTCCTGGCTTGATGGATGTTGTTGCCATCAAGCGGTGCCGCACGTTGCGCGAGTTTGACGAATCAGTCACCGCGCCACTGCATGGTTTTCGCGATGCCACGGATTATTACGCCCGGGCCAGCGCCAAGCCGTTGTTAGGCTCGATCAATACGCCAACGCTCTTGTTGCATGCCTTTGATGACCCATTTTTACCCTTCAGTGCCATGCCTGCCGTGAGTGATTTGCCTCGAGAGGTAACACCTGATTTTCTTGCCCAGGGGGGGCATGTGGGTTTTGTACAGGGCGCGTGGCCCGGCAATATGGCTTGGCTACCGCAACGCCTCCTGACTTATTTTGATCGTCACATTGTGCGTGATGTGCGCATGCCATAATCTGAACTTACCCTTGGCCCTAATTTATTCAAGATGAAAAATCCTGCCCCTGAAATTTTCAAAGCCTATGACATTCGCGGTATCGTGGATAAAACGCTGACCGTTGAAGCCGTGCGCCTGATCGGCCAGGCGCTGGGCAGCGAAGCCAGCGACCACGGCATCGCGGCGATTGCTGTCGGGCGTGATGGCCGCCTCTCGGGGCCGGCGTTGTCAGCAGCGCTGGCCAATGGCATCATTCAGGCGGGCGTCGATGTCATCGACATCGGTTGCGTACCGACACCGGTCAGTTATTTTGCCGCGCATGAGCTGGGCACCAGCAGTTGCGTTTCGGTCACCGGTAGCCACAATCCACCGGATTACAACGGGCTCAAGATGGTGCTGGCCGGGCAGACGCTGTACGGCGAGATGATTCAAGACCTGCGCCGCCGTATCACCAGCGCCGACTTTGCGCATGGCACCGGAGGCCGCGGCCGCATACGCCAGGCCGATGTACGTGCTGCCTATCTCAACCGCATTGTTGGTGATGTCAAACTCGCACGGCCGATGAAAATTGTGATCGACAGCGGCAATGGCGTGGCCGGAGCGATTGCGCCAGAACTCTTCCGCCGTCTCGGCTGCGAAGTGATCGAGTTGTTCTGCGAAGTGGATGGACACTTTCCCAACCACCATCCCGATCCGTCCAAGTCGGAAAATTTGCGCGACGTGCAGCGCGCGCTGCGTGAAACGGATGCCGAACTCGGCTTGGCGTTTGATGGTGATGGCGATCGTCTTGGTGTGGTCACCAAAGATGGCGAAATTATTTTTCCTGATCGTCAATTGATGCTGTTTGCCGCCGACGTGCTGACGCGTAACCCCGGCGCACAAATTATTTACGATGTGAAGTGCTCGCGCTGGGTGGCCGAATCCATTCGTTTTCAAGGCGGCAAACCCCTGATGTGGAACACCGGCCACGCGTTGATCAAAACCAAACTCAATGAAACCCACGCACCGTTGGCTGGGGAAATGAGCGGCCACATGTTTTTCAAAGAGCGCTGGTATGGCTTTGACGATGGCCTGTATGCCGGTGCGCGCTTGCTCGAAATCGTATCGCGTTGGAAAGATGCAAACTGGCCATTGAAACATTTACCTAATGCGCTATCCACCCCCGAGCTCAACATCAAGATGAACGAGGGCGAGCCACATACGCTGGTGGCGAAGCTGCAAAAAAGCGGGCAATTCCCCACCGCACGCGAGTTGATTACCATCGATGGCGTGCGCGCCGAATATGCTGATGGCTTTGGTTTGGTGCGCGCCTCCAACACTACACCGGTGGTGGTACTGCGCTTTGAGGCGGATACGAAAAAAGCACTGAAACGCATCCAAAAAGAATTCAAGGCGGCGCTGGATGCTGCATGGCCGGGCATTCGCATGGATTTCGGCAGTTAATTTTCAGGTGTATGTGATGGCTGAAAAGGCTCGACCTGTATCCCTTGTTTTTCTGCAGTACCGGCGAGCTGCATCATGCGGGAGAACAGGTACCGGGCTATTGACACATCATTAATTGCGCAACCAAAAGTCGGCCCTGGCAAGACGGTGAATTAGGCAAGTGGCAAGTGTGTCCCTGAGTGTTACGCATGTTGTCATGGCATGGCAAGTTCCAGCATCCGTTGGGCTAAAATATTTGCCCAAATAGGGATAAAAGCGCGATCAAGCGCCCATCAAAAGCTATTGTCTCCGATGGCTAGGTCTTTCTTTTGCATCCAAATCTAAAACTTCTGCGTATACAAAGTTGATGCTCGCTGGAAGCATCCTTGACGGAGAAGAAAATGCGCAAAAACAGATGGAAAAGTAAGCTTGGCTCACCGCTATTGGCTGTCGGTTTGGCCGCTGTAGCAATCGGTTCATCCGTATCTGCCCTGGCTGCGGAAACAGGTGGCAAATTGTTGCTGACTGGTGGCGTAAGCCAGGTGGAGGGCGCAGCGGGCGGTGGCCTGACGCCCTGGGCATTTATTGGCGGGTATGGTACGGATAATGAAATCGGCGGCAATGCGTTTGCCACCGTGGTCGATACGGGTGATTTCCGACTTAAAACCTGGGGTGCATTGATTGGTATCCATGATCGGGTGGAGTTCTCCTATGCAGAACAACGCTTCGATACACTGGATGCGGGCGCTAAGCTGGGTATTGGTCAAGGTTTCACTTTTACACAGGATGTCTACGGCATCAAGGTGCGCGTCGCAGGTGACGGCGTTCTTGAACAAGACCGGTGGATGCCCCAGATTTCTGTCGGTTTGCAGCACAAGAAAAACAACCGCGGTGGATTGGTGCGGGCGCTGGGGGCAAAAGACGACTCAGGCACTGACTACTATGTGACAGCCACAAAGCTGATACTTGATCATAGCCTGTTGCTTAACGGCACTGTGCGCATGACCAAGGCCAATCAGATGGGCATTCTTGGTTTCGGTGGTGACAAATCTAGTGGATACAAGGCGCAAACCGAAGTGTCAGCGGCCTGGCTATTGAGCAAGAGCGTGGCCATTGGTGCTGAGTATCGTACCAAACCCGATAATTTGAGCTTTGCCAAAGAGGATGACTGGTTCGATGTGTTTGTTGCCTGGGCGCCGACCAAAAACGTGTCACTGACGATGGCTTATGTTGATCTGGGCGATATTGCCACCTTCAAAAAACAACGGGGTGCTTATGCCTCCGTGCAGATAGGCTTTTAATCGGGGATCGCGCCATGAAAAAAATTAATTTGTTACTACTTAGTGCAGTTGTTTCGTTCAACGTCTACGCTGCTGCCGGAACAGACTATACGCAGCCTTACGCCAATGATCAGCTCTATGCTGACTTCGGAAAAACAGAGGGGCTGGTAAAGATCATGGACGACTTCATGGTCAATCTGCTGGCTGATCCACGGACGCGTCCTGCTTTTGAAAAGTCTGATCAGGTACGCATCAAGGAGCAGCTTGTTGTGCAGTTCTGTGAAGTCCTGGGCGGTCCATGCAAATACGCGGGGAAGCCGATGATGGCTAGCCATGCCGCGCTGAATGTTGACAAGACGCAGTTCAATGCGCTGGTTGAGGCTTTGCAAAATGCCATGGATAAACACCAGGTTTCTTTCGATGCACAGAACAAGTTGCTGGCAAAACTTGCACCGATGCACCGCGAAATCATTACCCGTTAATTCCACCCACCAACCTTACAAAGGAGCTATCCATGTTGATCGAGACAAAAATGCAAACACTTGTGCAGCCGAATCGGCGGAATTTTCTTGGCAGGAGCGGCTTCGTGTTATCCGCAGCGGCTGTTGGCGTGCTGGCTGGAAATAGTTCGCTGGCACGTGCGAAGGTTAATCCGCAGGGCGATACGGCCATCCTCAATGTGGCTTTGGGGCTGGAGCATGAAGCAATTGCGGCGTATCAGGTCGGTGCTGAAAGTGGCCTGCTTGATAAAGGCGTTCTTGATGTCGCTGTGCTTTTTCAAAGTCATCACAAGAGCCATCGCGATGCTTTGATTGCCACGATAGAAAAGCTGGGTGGCAAGCCGATTGCCCCGCACTCAAATGGCGACTATGCCAAGGCGCTGGGTGCTGACGGCCTCAAGTCGCAGGCAGATGTGCTGGGTCTTGCCGCAAAATTGGAATTGGGTGCTGCCAATGCCTATCTGGGTGTTATTCCTTCTTTTGGGGATAAAAATCTGGCGCAAGTGGCTGCACGCCTAGCTGCTGACGAGACGATGCACTGGTCAATTCTCGCCCACGCGATGGGCAAGCCATTGCCAGCTGCTGCATTGTCCTTCGGTGCATGAGCGTATTGAAATTCCTCACAGTGTTTGCCGTACTGGTTACCGGACCAGTACTGGCAGGCGATGGCGTGCATGGTCAGTTACTTTATGAGCAGCGCTGCCTGGCATGCCATAGTTTGGACGCCAATCGTGTGGGGCCAATGCATCGCGGTGTCTTCGGGCGTCGCGCAGGCAGCGTTTCCGGTTACACCTATTCACTTGCTTTGCAGCATGCGACAATTGTTTGGGATGTAAAAAATCTGGATAGCTGGTTGGCCAATCCAGAACAGGTGCTGCCTGGACAGCGCATGAACTATAGTGTGCCAGATGCTGCCGACCGAGCCGACCTGATTGCCTACTTGCAACGTGAGTCTGCTGTAAATGCTCGCTGAACAGGTGACGTTGACTGTAAGGGACGACATGGTTAATGATGCGTTATCCGATGAATTAATGCCCCTACAACCATTCAGTGAATCGGATGAGACTTTTCGTAATGCAGAGACTGGTTTTTTTCTTGTACCAGATTCTATAAAAGCGCCGCATAGTCCTATTGAGGATTCCAAACTGTGCGCTCTTGTCTCTCGTATTGTTAATCAGGACGAGCTGGCACTGGAAGCGCTCTATGAGCTGTTAATCAGTCGCGTGTATGGCCTTGCGCTGCGTATTACCAGAGATGCATCGCTGGCTGAAGAAGTCGCAGAAGATGTGTTCTGGCAAGTGTGGCGGCAGGCACCACGATTCGATCCGCAGCGAGGAACACCTGCCGCCTGGATATTGACGATTGCCCGTAGTCGTGCGCTGGATACATTGCGCCGCGTATTACCTATTCAACTGGAAGCGGACATGACCGCGTTGACCGATGCATCCGCTGGTGATGCAAGTCATGCTAGCGAGCCGCAGGATATTCTTGCAGCGACGCAACGTGAACAACGTGTGCACCACGCGCTGGCTGATCTGGAACCGTTGCCTCGACAAATCGTAGCGCTGGCTTTTTTTCGCGGGTTGACGCACGCGGAAATATCGACACACACGTCGCTGCCACTTGGCACCGTGAAATCACATTTGCGCAGAGCATTAGAGCGACTGCGGCAAGTGCTTGAACCTGAACTACAGAACAAGGTGAGGCCTTATGAAAACTGACGCATGTGCACCCACATCCACCACATTCACCGACGATGGCAACGACATTGAACTCATGGATGCCCTCGCTACCTCGCTGGATCCCATTGCGCCGCCACCCGCGCGACAGCAACTGCTGCGCCAGCGACTGAATGCGCGCATCAGCGCCAGCGCCGCACGGCATGTGGGTGTGCGCGTGCACCGTGCCGGGCAAGGCAATTGGTCTAGGGTCAAAGCTGGCGTCATAATGAAGCTGTTGCAC
Source organism: Rugosibacter sp. (assembly GCA_043731705.1). Taxonomy (GTDB): domain Bacteria; phylum Pseudomonadota; class Gammaproteobacteria; order Burkholderiales; family Rhodocyclaceae; genus Rugosibacter. Next base: position 643 of record JAYTIQ010000013.1, on the reverse strand, counting down.
GATGGCCAGCGCGGTAATTCGGGTAACTCTGTGTTAATACGCTTAACAGCAGGCGCGAGTTTGCCTGTGCACCGCCATCGCTGGGCAGAAGAAGGCATCGTGCTTGACGGTGCTTTTTGTCTGGGGGGAAAAACGCTGACGCGTGGCGACTACCACTTGTCGCAGCCAGGCAGCCGTCATGAGCGGATTACATCACCCCAGGGTGGTATTATTTTTCTGCGGGGTGTGTCACTCGGTAGTCACTGGGCCATGCTGGAACTTCTGGGTGGCTTGCTGCCGCATCGTGGCGCGTCGCCCGTGACACAGCATGTGGAAGAGATTTCCTGGAGAGAGATTGCAGCAGGCGTTCAGCAGCATGTTCTGCGCCACGATAGCGATTGCTGTTCGCGTCTTATCCGCATGTCGGCGGGAACGCGTGTGCCGGGCGACGAACATGACCGGGAAAAAGAGTACATGATGATTGAAGGTGATGCTTTCTTCGATGACATGCTGCTGTGCGCAGGTGATTATCATAAAACACCGGCGGGCAGAATTCACAACCTTATTGAAAGTGAGCGCGGTGCACTGTTTTTCGTGCATAGCACAGAAAAATCTTGAGGGCAGTTTTGTCCGGGTTTGGCGTGAGCGATTAAATGCAGTGGGT
>JAYTIQ010000012.1:0-6444 GCA_043731705.1 Rugosibacter sp. | reverse complement strand
GAGGCATGGTGCCCCACCATACGCCAACCCAATGCACCTCGGGTATAAATATTGGTCGCTGCAACCGGCGCGGCAATGCTTTCGTCGCCTGCATGGCTGAAATGCTCCAGCACATGCGTAATCACGGCGAAGGGGGTGACAAAAGTCGCTTTCTGCGCCACCCGCAAACTTAACCGGCCGCTATGCGAAAAAATGCGCTGCCACGCTTCGCGCACGGCGTTGTAACCGATGAGCGCAGGCCCTCCGGGATGCACACAGACGATCTCTTCATCGTCAGACCAGACGCGCATCATGGCTTCCAGATCGCCCTTTTCCAACGCTTCATAGAAGGCGCTTTCGGTATCTTGCGGCGTAGCAAAAATCGTGTTCTCGGGCCGGCTCATGCAGATAGATGCCAGTATTTATTTGTACAAGGGGAAAAATTTGATCACATCATCCGGCTTGAGCCCATTCAGGCAATCCAGATGTCCAAGTGGACATTCTCGTTTGAAACAAGGGCTACAAGGCAAATCTTTGCGCACAATATGTGCTGTAGGCGACAGCGGCGGCGTATATAACGGCGAAGAGGACCCATACAGGGCAATCAGCGGACGATCCAGGGCGGCTGCCACATGCATCAGACCAGAATCATTAGTCACCACGGCACGCGCGGTGGCAATCAAGTCGATCGCTTGATCGAGTGATGTTTTGCCACACAGATTAACTGCTGCGCCATCGGACGCCTGGACAATTTGCTCGCCAATGGCAACATCTTTGCTTGAGCCCAAAAGCCAGATGGGCGTATCAGGAGCAACCATGCGCCGCGCGAGCTTGGCAAAATGCCAGGCAGGCCAACGCTTGGCGGGACCGTATTCAGCGCCCGGACAAAAAATCACCGGCGCACCTTGCTCTGGCAACTCCAATGCTTGACGTGCGGCTGATTGCTGCGCGAGGGAAGACCGTAACGCAGGGCGCGGCAGCACTTCGGGCACTGGCCCCATCAGGGCCGCATAGCGTTGTACCAACTGCGGATGCAATGCTTTATCCAATCGATGCCGCTCGGTAAGCAAACCATAGCGCGCCTCACCGTGATAACCAATGCGTTGTGGAATGCGGGCGAAGAACGGAACCAGCGCAGACTTCCATGAGTTGGGCAACACATAGGCATGGGAAAAGTCGGCGTTGCTGAGACGGCGACCCAACGCATAGCGAGTCCAAAAATTAAATTCACCATGTGCAAAAGGGCTCGGTAGAACAGCATCTACTTCTGCCATTCGCGTCAATAACGCAGCCGCCCAGTCAGGTGCCAATACTTCAATGCGTGCTGTTGGATGCTGCTGCTTGATGAGTGTCAGCAGTGGCTGCGACAACACCGTGTCGCCAATCCAGGAGGGTGCGACAACGAGAATTTTCACGCGCAATAAGCCATCATTAATGGCCAGTTGGCCGCGCGCCGGTGAAGCGATATAGTGTGCCGCAATAAGGGCACGCCGCCTCACCTGACGGCGCTTTGAGCACATCAAGGTATACCCGCGGATGCCGGGCCCACAAGGGTGAATCTGGGCGCGGGCAAGCTAACGGCAAATCCGCTGCAGTAATATTGACTTCGCGCTTACGGTCGTTTGCGTTTGCGTTTGTGTTCTCAGCAGCACTCATGGCAAAAACCTCAAACCGGCGTGAGCCAATCGGCGTGCGCGGGCACACGGCCATTGACTACATCGAAAAACATATTTTGCAAACGCGCGGTCACCGGACCACGCACCCCCGCGCCTATCGTGCGGTTATCCAGCTCGCGAATTGGCGTGACTTCAGCGGCAGTGCCAGTGAAAAACGCCTCATCGGCAATGTAAATATCATCACGCGTCAACCGCTTGGCAACCACTTGGTAGCCCAGTTCGTTGGCCAAGGCAATCACTGAGCCCCGCGTGATACCAATTAGCGCGGAAGCAATTTCCGGTTCATAGATCACGCCATTCTTGACGACGAAAAGATTTTCTCCGGCACCTTCGGCAACAAAACCATCCACGTCCAGCAGCAAGGCTTCATCGTAACCATCTTCAGTCGCTTCCATGTTGGCCAGAATGGAATTGGCATAGGTGCCGGAAAACTTCGCCCGCGACATATTCACATTCACGTGATGCCGCGCATAGCTTGAAGTTTTGACACGGATGCCTTTTTCCAGTCCATCTTCGCCCAGATATGCACCCCAAGGCCAAGCGGCAATAGCCACATGAGTTTGCGCACCACGCGGCGAGACGCCCATTTTTTCCGATCCATAAAACGCAATCGGGCGGATATAGCAGGATTTCAGTTGATTAGCACGCACGACTTCTTTTTGTGCCTCCATCAGCGTCGCTTTATCCCACGGCATGGGCATGCGATAGATATGTGCCGAGCTAAACAAGCGATCCGTGTGTTCTTGCAAACGGAAAATGGCTGTGCCAGAAACGGTTTCGTATGCACGCACCCCCTCAAATACCGCAAGGCCATAATGCAGTGAATGGGTCAAAACGTGGGTGTTGGCTTCACGCCAGGGGACGAGTTTTCCGTCGTACCAGATGAAGCCGTCGCGGTCAGCCATGGACATGGGGGATCTCCAGCAATCGGTTAGTTGAAGCAATGATTTTAGCAGGGGCGCTAAAATACGCCTATTAATTATCATCACCATTGCCCGATGAATTGTCCCTGGAAGCCGAATGTGACCGTTGCCGCACTGATAGAACGTGCCGGACAATTTTTGATGGTCGAAGAAGAAACGGCTGATGGCTTGCGTTTAAACCAGCCGGCCGGTCATCTCGATGAAGGTGAATCGCTAGTCGCCGCCTGCACACGCGAAACGCTGGAAGAAACCGCCTGGGGCTTTACACCCACCGCACTGATCGGTATTTATCAGTGGCCCCGCCCGCAGCGGGACATCACTTATCTGCGCTTTGCCTTTGCCGGTGTATTGGGCGAGCACAACTCCCATCGGGCGCTTGACACCGGCATCGTGCGCGCCGTCTGGATGACACCTGAAGAAATTCAAGCCACCCAGGCTAGCCATCGCAGCCCGTTAATCTGGCAGTGTGTGAGTGACTATCTGTGTGGCCAACGGTTTCCACTGGAAATCATTCGGCATTACGCATAACTATCGACCTCTCTACGCATCCACTATGCATCGTTTGCTTTTCTTGCTTGTGCTGATAACTACAACGTCATACGCCGATGAATCGATTTCCGTCTGTTTCAATTACGGCTGCGTCACACAAGCGACTGTTAGGTTTTCTGCACAGCAATTAAACAGCGTCACACAAACTTTAGCAACGGCACATGATGCGAGCGAAGAGCGTACGCTACTGGCGCAAGTCATCGGGACGCTTTACGCCTGGGCGGGAATGCAAACACCCATTCATGCCGATCGTGGTGGAAACTATGCTGACGCAGGCGTGCAGGGTGCGATGGATTGTATTGATCACTCGACGACGACCACGCGGTTTCTTCGCTTACTGGAACAACATGATGCACTACACTTCCATCACGTCATTGCCACGACTCGACGCGGCTGGATATTTCAGCATTTGACTGCCACGATAGAAGAGTTGCCGCTTGCCACAGTGAGCGCAGCCTCGGTTTCAGTCGCTCAGCGACCTCGTTTCGCAGTGGATAGCTGGTATGTGGATAACGGTAAGCCCGCGATTGTTCTGCCACTTGCTGAATGGTTTAATTACGGAGGTCCTGGTGCCTAAAAGTAACAAGGGAAAAATAGTGGTTGGTCTATCAGGTGGCGTAGATTCAGCCGTCGCTGCTTTGCTGCTCAAGCAACAAGGCTACCAAGTGATTGGCCTCTTCATGAAAAACTGGGAAGACGACGATACAGATGAATACTGTTCATCGCGCCAAGACTTTGTAGATGCCGCGGCAGTGGCTGATGTCATCGGTATCGAATTTGAAGCCGTTAATTTTTCTGCCGAATATCAAGAACGCGTGTTTGCGCAATTTTTGCACGAGTATCAAGCAGGCCGTACACCCAATCCCGATGTGCTGTGTAATTCAGAGATTAAATTCAAGGCATTTCTTGATCATGCGCTGGCACTTGGCGCGGACAAAATTGCTACGGGGCATTACGCTCAAGTAAGGCAGTTTTTGGGTGAATGGCAATTGCTCAAAGCCGAAGATGGCACGAAAGATCAAACTTATTTTCTGCATCGGCTCAATCAGGCACAGCTAGCAAAATCCTTATTTCCAATCGGTCATTTGTATAAACGCGATGTGCGAAAAATAGCTGCTGAGGCAGGGTTGCCGAATCACGCACGCAAAGATTCGACTGGCATTTGCTTTATTGGCGAGCGGCCTTTCCGTGAATTTCTTGCCCGCTACATCCCCAGGCAACCCGGTGAAATACGAGCTTTTGGCACAGATCAAGTCATTGGCAGCCATGAAGGCCTCACGTATTACACCCTGGGACAACGTGAAGGATTAGGCATAGGCGGGGTAAAAAATGCCTCGGAAGCCCCGTGGTTCGTGGTTAGCAAAGACATGGCGCGTAATATTCTCTACGTCGTACAGGGTCATGATCACCCTGCTTTATTCTCGCAAAGCCTTGTGACGACTGATCTTTCGTGGATTTCTGACAAGCCGCCGCACACGCACTGGGTGTATGCCGCCAAAACGCGTTATCGCCAACCCGATGCGGCCTGTCAAATTGAACAGCTCTCCTCCACTGAATGTGAGGTTGTTTTTGCTGCATCGCAATGGGCTGTCACACCGGGACAATCTGTTGTAGTCTACGAATCATGCGTTTGCTTAGGGGGGGGAATCATCACTAAAAACCTTACGCTAAATGCATAAACAAGATTGAAAAATGTGGTTAGAATTTTCCTCGGGTAACTGCCCGCAAATTTCTGGAGGTATTTTTGAATGAATAAAGCTGAACTGATTGAAATTGCAGCCACCGGAGCCGACGTCAGCAAAGCAGCTGCTGGCAAAGTTCTTGATAGCATCATTGCCGCAGTTGTTAAAGCGGTTTCCAAAGGTGACACCGTAACGCTGGTAGGCTTTGGTACCTTCAAGTCTGCCAAGCGTGCCGCACGTACGGGCAAAAATCCTAAAACCGGTGCAACGATCAAAATCGCTGCAACCACTGTGCCAAAATTCAGCGCAGGGTCCGGTTTCAAGGAAGCAGTATCAGGCAAGAAAAAAGTGGTCAAAAAGTAATTCTGCATTACCGTATTGCACTACCTCAACGGGCTCGCAGTGCGGGCTCGTTGTATTTTAGGGTGAGGCTTCATTCAAACCGGGGGTCAACTCATGATTGCCATTCAACACACCGATCATCTTGTTCAGTTCGCCATACTCGGTGAATTTACGCTAGCCGACTTCAAGGAATTCGAGGAGCTCGTGCTCTACAAAGTACGCTTTACGGGCCCTGTAAATCTGTTGGTGGATGTGCGTGAAATGCTTAGCCTGACCATTGATGTCGCATGGGAAGAAGTGCGCTTTTCGCGCGCGCATACACATGACTTCAACCGCATTGCAGTGCTCACCAGCAGCCAATGGGTCACATGGAGCGCTTGGCTATCACAAATTTTCGTAGCAGCTGATGTGCGCGTCTTCGAAGAAGAGGCAGCTGCACGCGACTGGCTTGCTGAAACCATTAGCACGCAGTAACTCCACGCTGAGATTTTCAGTGTTTTTCACTGATGGCGTGCTAACGCCCAAGCAACATGTTCGCGCACCATAGCGGAAGGATCGTTCGCGCGCGCATGCAAGGCTTTGACAACGTCCTCATCTGTGGGTGCATTGCCTAGTGCCACTGCGATGTTGCGTAACCAGCGCTCATGCCCGATACGCCGAATAGCCGAACCCGTCATTCGCTCGGCAAACTCGTCTTCTGTCCAGGCAAAGAGTTCAACCAACGTCGCCTCATCCAAGGCATGGCGAGGCGCAAAATCAGCTTCGCGCGTCAATGGCGAAAAACGGTTCCACGGACAAGCCAGCTGGCAATCGTCGCAGCCATAAATACGATTGCCCAGAGGCTCTCGCAACGGTTCTGGAATGCTGTTTTTCAGCTCAATGGTCAGATAAGAAATACAGCGTCGCGCATCCAATTGATACGGCGCGACGATGGCTTCTGTCGGGCAGCTATCAATACAAGCCGTGCAGCTGCCGCAGTGATCAGTCACCGGCGTATCGGGTGGCAGAGGCAATTCACTATAAATTTCACCCAGAAAAAAATACGACCCCACCTCGCGATCCAGCAACAAGGTGTGCTTGCCACGCCAGCCCAGGCCACTTTGTTCTGCCAGTTGCACCTCCATCACCGGCGCGGAATCAGTAAATACGCGATGCGCAAATTCACCCTGTGCTTCGGTGATGCGATCAGCCAACGCTTGCAAGCGTGCGCGCATCACCTTGTGATAATCGCGGCCCAAGGCATACCGCGAGATATAGGCACGCTGCGGATCCGCCAGGGCTTCTTGTGCATCG
>JAYTIQ010000011.1:0-7022 GCA_043731705.1 Rugosibacter sp. | reverse complement strand
CCCGATCGCCTTCTTTCACGCCAAGTTATTCAATGCGGCCGCCCACAATGCTGGATAGCCGCGTGCGCAGGCAAGCTTCTACAGTTCCGGCGCGCGTGTTGACCACAGTGGCATCCACCATGCCACGATCAACAGCCTTGAAAATCACGGGGATGGCTTTGGGGCGCATGCTCCACCAAACACCGGCAGCAATAAGCAGTACGACCAGCAACACCAGCAGAATACGGCGCACCATGGATTGGATATGCGGTTGAAGTTTCAGTTGAATGGTCATGTGCTGATTATGCCGTATTTGCTATCCTGCATTTGCTATCATCCTGCCCCGCGCATTTCCTTTCGGAATTTTCCTCACACAGAGCAGAATCATGGTCAAAATCTACGGCATCAAGAACTGCGACACGATGAAAAAAGCCTTCGCCTGGTGTGAGGCAAATAGTGTTGGCTATGAATTTCACGACTACAAAAAACTCGGCGTGCCGCGCGAAAAACTCGTGCTTTGGTGCCGCACGCTAGGCTGGCAAACGCTGATCAACACCAAGGGCACCACCTGGCGCAAGCTCAGCCCCGAACAACAAGCCATTACCACGCAGGGGCAAGCCGTCGCCCTGATGCTGGAAAACCCCAGCGTGATTCGCCGCCCGCTGGTTGAAAACGACGCAGGCCAGCTACTGGTCGGCTTTGACCCCACCCTGTTTGACAGCTTCGTACGCTAAACCTGTATGGATACCATTCATCGCTTTCTGTTTGAAGACCTCGACATTCGCGGCAGTCTCGTTCAGCTTGGGCCTGCCTGGCGCTCGCTGTGTTCTGTGCGCGATTACGCCCCGGCGGCACGCAACCTGTTAGGTGAGCTGGCCGCTGTCACCACCATCATAGGCAGCAATCTGAAAACACCTGGCCGCGTGCGCTTTCAGCTGCAGGGCACAGGGCCCGTCTCATTATTGGTCATGGATTGCGATGAACAATTACGCCTGCGTGGCATGGCGCGGAGTGCTTTAGAGCCTGCCAGCCAAGAAATCGCCGTATCGCCAGAGCCGAATTTTTCAGCCAAAGAACTGCTCGGCGATGGCCAGCTCATGCTCACGCTGCAAACAGCAAATGCCGAGCCATACCAAAGCCTGGTGCCGAATGATGGCGAAACAGTGGCCGCTATTTTTGAGTATTACCTCATCCAATCCGAACAGCAACCCGCGCGCCTCTGGCTAGCAGCGGACAATGAAACCGCCTGTGGACTGTTTTTACAAAAACTGCCCGACGCTGATTTGCGCGATGCAGACGGCTGGAATCGCATTGAGCAACTCGCCAACACGTTGCGACCTGCTGAGTTGGCACTACCGGTAGAAACGCTGCTCACGCGCTTATTCAACACAGAAAATATCCGCGTTTTTCCACCACGCATGGTCACTTGGCATTGCCCGCGTGATGAAGAAAAAATACGCAATTTATTACTTTCCATGGGTCGTGACGAAGTAGCCGACATCCTCGCCGATACCGAGATGATTTCCATTGCAGATGAAATTTGCGGCCATGAATACCGCTTCGGCCCGGAAATCATTGATGAGCTGTTTCCACCCACCGGGCGCGTGTTGCACTGAAACCTGACAGCCAAAAAGCTTATTGCAGTTTCACCCCCGTCTTGGCCTGAAGCTGTTCCAGCGTCACACCCGGTGCCAGCTCAACCACTTTCAACCCTGTTGGAGTGACATCCATCACCGCCAAATCAGTGATGATGCGATTAACGACTGCCTTGCCTGTCAGCGGCAAGGTACATGCGGGCAGTATCTTGAGGTCCTCACTGCCATCCTTCTTTTTGGCCACATGCTCCATCAGTACGATCACGCGCTTGACCCCCGCGACCAGGTCCATTGCACCACCCATGCCCTTGACCATCTTGCCGGGAATCATCCAGTTCGCCAGATCGCCATGTTCGCTAACCTGCATGGCGCCAAGTATGCTCAGATTAACCTTGCCACCACGGATCATGGCAAAGCTTTCATCACTGCCGAAAATCGATGAACCAGGCAATGTCGTCACCGTTTGCTTGCCCGCGTTGATCAGGTCGGCATCCACTTCATCTTTGGTCGGAAAAGGGCCAATGCCGAGCATGCCGTTCTCACTTTGCAACCATACTTCCATATGCTCGGGCACATGGTTGGCTACCATGGTCGGCAAACCAATACCCAGATTGACATAGAAGCCATCCTGCAATTCCTGAGCAGCGCGCGCCGCCATTTGGTCGTGTGTCCAGGCCATGATCAGTTTTCCGCCTTTTCTCTGAGGGTGACCCGTTCGATACGCTTTTCAGGATTCGGGTTATGCACAATGCGGTGCACATAAATTCCCGGCAGATGAACCTGATCCGGATCCAGCGTGCCCGTCTCGACAATGTGCTCGACTTCCACAATGCATATCTTGCCCGCCATTGCCACCGCCGGATTGAAGTTACGCGCTGTCAGGCGAAACTGCAGATTGCCGGATTTATCCGCTACGTGTGCCTTGACCAGAGCCACCTCGGGCGCGAAGCTACGTTCCAGCACATAGGTATCCCCGTCAAAATCGCGCAGCTCCTTGCCTTCAGCCACTATCGTACCCACGCCTGTCTTGGTAAAAAAAGCCGGAATGCCCGCACCACCGGCACGTAATTTCTCAGCCAGAGAGCCTTGTGGAGTGAGCTCCACTTCAAGCTCGCCGGATAAATACTGACGCTCGAACTCCTTGTTCTCGCCCACGTAGCTGGCAATCATTTTTTTGATCTGTCGCGATTCGAGCAATTTGCCCAAGCCAAATCCATCAACACCCGCATTATTCGAAATCACCGTCAGCCCTTTGACGCCACTTGCCAGCAATGCATCAATCAGCGCTTCGGGGATGCCACACAGACCAAACCCGCCGACAGCCAATAACTGGTTGTCCTTAACAACGCCCTTGAGCGCTTCGGTGGCAGAAGGAAAAATTTTATTCATGAACACCCCTTACGAAATTAATCAATCAACGCCACCTATCTCGAATCTAGGTCAGAGTGGCTGCAGTTGTCAAGCGCCCTGCGCATTGGCAAAGACTAGTCGTAGAGCCTCTGGCAACGGAATCGATTGGCCGTTGAGCTTGTCTATCCACACCAGCTTGGCTGCACCTTCAGCATACAGGCGATGGTCATCTACCCGCCGTAACTCATAAAACGTCGGCAAACTACTGCGCCCTGGCTGCGCGACAAAAATATCGCAAGATATTTTCCCCGGGTAAGTCAGCGGCATCAAAAAAGTACAGCTTGCATTGACTAGCACTGCGCCCTGATTTTTTTCGCGCCGCTCTTCAGGGCAAAGAGAATCCAGCCACTCGACCCGCGCTTGTTCCATATAACGGAAATACAGCGTGTTATTGATGTGATTCATCGCGTCCTGATCGCCCCAGCGCAGCGGCATTTCAAGGCGATAGACCCGTTTACGTTCAAGCATTGCAGCAGAAGTCATAACACGCATTCAGCGGATTAAACAAAGGGTTGATTATAATCGACCGATTGAATTTGCCCCGTATTGAAAGGAATCACATGCAGCGCGAAGCGATGGAATTTGACGTATTGATCGTAGGCGGCGGCCCCGCAGGGCTCTCGGCTGCGATACGTCTGAAACAGATCAACCCGGAAATCAGCGTTTGCTTGATTGAGAAAGGCGCTGAAATCGGTGCGCATATTCTCTCGGGTGCCGTGATGGATCCCCGTGCGCTGAACGAATTAATACCTGACTGGCAAGAAAAAAATGCGCCGCTGGATACACCCGTCAGCCGTGACCGATTTACGTTCCTCACGCCCAAAGGCAGCATTGATGTACCTAATTTTCTGTTGCCAGCCTGCTTTCAGAATCATGGCAACTACATCATTAGCCTGGGTCTGGTATGCCGTTGGCTGGCCACGCAGGCGGAAGCCTTGGGCGTTGATCTCTTCCCCGGCTTCGCCGGAGCTGAAGTGCTGTACACCGAACAAGGTGCCGTGCGTGGTGTAGCGACGGGCGATATGGGCGTCAAGCACACCGGAGAACATGGTCCCGCCTACCAACCGGGCATGGAGTTGCTCGCCAAATACACGCTGTTCGCCGAAGGGTGTCGCGGGCATCTGGGCAAGGAAATTGAGGCCAGGTTTAACTTGCGCGAAAAATCCGACCCGCAGACTTATGCATTAGGCATCAAGGAATTATGGGAAGTGCCCGCCAGCCAGCACGAAAAGGGCCTGGTCATGCACACCGCTGGCTGGCCGCTTGCACGGGACACCTATGGCGGCGGCTTTATTTATCACTTGGCAGATAACCAAATCGCAATTGGCTTAGTGGTCGGCCTGGGTTACAGCAATCCTTTCCTCGCACCGTTCGAGGAAATGCAGCGCATGAAAAATCATCCGCATATTGTTGCGATGTTAACAGGTGGCAAGCGTATCGCTTATGGCGCACGCGCACTGGCGGCAGGCGGCCTGCAATCCATGCCACGGTTGGACTTCGCGGGCGGCGCGCTGATTGGTGATGATGCCGGACTACTGGTTGCCTCGCGCATCAAGGGCAGCCATGCTGCCATCAAGAGCGGCATGCTGGCCGCCGAAGCTGCTGCGGCCGCGCTCGCTGCTAACCGCGCGCACGATGAACTCACCGCCTATCCTGCAGCCTTGCGCGCTTCCTGGTTGCATGACGAGCTGCACACGGCGCGCAACTTCAAGCCATGGATGGCCAAGGGGCTGATTACCGGCTCGCTGATGTTCGGCATTGATCAAGTACTGCTGCGCGGCAAGGCCCCGTGGACGCTGCACAACACGGCGGACCACACCAAACTCAAACTGGCCGCTGAATGTACGCCAATCGATTACCCCAAGCCCGATGGCGTGCTGACTTTTGACCGTCTCTCTTCGGTTTTTCTTTCTAACACTAACCACGAAGAAGACCAGCCCTGCCATTTGCAATTGAAGAATGCGGAAGTGCCGATTGAAATCAACTTGGCGCTTTACGATGCGCCCGAGCAGCGTTATTGCCCCGCCGGAGTTTATGAGATCGTGCGCGATGCTAGTGGAGCCAACCCGCAGTTGCAGATCAATGCGCAAAACTGTGTGCATTGCAAAACCTGCGACATCAAGGACCCGACGCAAAACATCAACTGGGTTACCCCACAAGGCGGCGAAGGGCCGATTTACCAGCAGATGTAACGCGCGACAGCCAATAAAACACCCCGCTTTAGCGGGGTTTTTTATTGGCGCGGGATACTGCGGAGCAACAGGGAAACTATTTCTTCCCTTCGATCTTTTTAGCTTCTTTCTCAGCTTTATTGGCTGCTTTTTCCGCTTTGACAGCCGCCTTCTTATCGGCTTTTGCATCTACCGCTTCCGCCTTGGCTGCTGGAGCCACAGCGACAGGCGCTGGTTTGGCTGTTGGCGCAGGCTTTGCCACGGGTGCAGCAACAACAGGGGCTGTTTTAACCGGCTCAGCTTTTTTGACCGCTGGCAGGACAGCTGGTTTTGCCTCAGCCTTTACCGAGCTTGCACCAGTCAGCGTGACATCGCTTTTAATCTTCCCCAGAACGCCTTCACCAATCCCTGGCACTTTATCCAGATCTTCCAGCGTTTTAAAACCGCCATTTTTTTGGCGGTAATCAATAATCGCCTTGGCTTTGGCCGGGCCAATACCATTCAGCGATTCAAGCTGTTCCTGCGTTGCCGTATTCACATTCACGGCGGCAAGCGCACTAAACGATGCCATAACAAACCCGATGACCAGCAGCATTAATTTATTCATTAAATTTCTCCAGTTAAGCTAACACGAAAAATAAACTAACTCACTTACATACGCCTTGCGCACTGCTGTACGACTAACGCACGGCAGGGGGATAAGTTGACCTTGAACATATTCATCGCCGGTTCATACATCAATACAAAGAAAGGAAAACACTCATGGGCTTACTTGACCAAATCGTGGGCGCAGTATCTGGACAACAAGGCGAAGAAGGCGGCTCGTTGCTGGGTTCCGTATTGCAAATGGTGAACAACCCGCAAACCGGAGGGCTCTCTGGCTTGCTGCAAACGCTGCAACAGGGTGGCTTGGCGGAAGCAGCCAAGTCTTGGGTGTCTACCGGACAAAACTTGCCCGTTTCAGCCGAGCAAATTCAAGGTGCACTCGGGTCTGACGCGTTAAAAAATATCGCCGCACAGCTCGGCTTAAACACCGATCAAGTGTCAGGCCATTTGGCTGAACTGCTGCCACAAGTGGTCGATAAACTCACCCCTGATGGCGCTGTGCCCAGTGAAGGTAGCTTGATGTCCATGGGCATGGAATTACTCAAGGGCAAACTGCTCGGCCCGGCGTAGCTGCGTTAAGAAAAAGGCCGCTATGTTTTTATATAGCGGCCTTTTTTTGCCTATACCCTAGCCGTGGCGCCGTATCACCAACGCTGACTTTTTGAACGCTGAATTAAAAATACGCATCATCCAAAGCCAGCGCGCTCGCGCCGCCCTGCACCACTTCCTTAGCCAGGCCACTCGCAGCAACCATCACATGATCCGCATAAAAATGGGCTGTGTTGATTTTGGCGGGGTAAAAAGGATCCTTGTCACCTGCATCAATTTTCGCTTGCGCAGCCAGTGCGGCGCGCGCCATCATCCAGCCGCCAGACACAATCCCAAGCAAGCGCAGGAAAGGTACAGCGCCCACGGCTACCGTGCGCACATCCTTACTGTAGTTTGCCACGATGTATTCACTCGCGGCAGTCACCGCCTGAATGCCCTCATACAGTGCTGCGGCCAGTGCTTTGAAGCTAGCACTCGATTGCTTATTCACATGCGCTTGCGTCTCTTTCATTTGTCCAAGCAACGTATTGAGCGCGGCACCACCATCGCGTGCGACTTTGCGGCCAATGAGATCCAGCGCCTGGATACCCGTCGTGCCTTCATAAATCGTGGTGATACGCGCATCGCGAAAGTGCTGCGCAGCACCTGTCTCTTCAATAAAGCCCATGCCACCATGAATCTGCACACCGAGCGACGTCACCTCATTACCCGT
>JAYTIQ010000010.1:0-5747 GCA_043731705.1 Rugosibacter sp. | reverse complement strand
GCAGCTGATCGATCAGGCGCTAACGCTGAAACCCAATGACCCGTTTATTCTGGATAGCAAAGGCTGGGCGTTGTTTCGGCAGGGTCGGGCGAGTGAGGCCTTGACGACTTTGCAAAAAGCCTATGCACTCAAGCCCGATGCGGAAATTGCGGCACATATCGGCGAGGTGTTGTGGTCGCTCGGGCGTCATGATGAAGCCATCAAGCTCTGGCGTGATGCGACGCTGGTACATCCGAAAAACGAGGCGCTGGCAACAACGATCAAGCGATTTGTTCCTTGATGCGGTATGGGCAGATTTTTCTTGCAGCCTGCCTTTTGCTTGGCGTGGCAGCTTGTGCGCAATTTCCGGCAGCATCTGATGCGGGGTTGACTGCAAATGCGCCCGCGTTGTTAGGTCCGCCGTTAGAAAACTTTGTAGCCGAAGGCAGGCTCTCCTTGCAACAAGATAAGCGCCAGGATCACGTGGGCTTTCGGTGGCAACACACGGCAGCAGAAGATGTGGTGCTCTTTATCTCGCCGCTCGGTCAAGGGCTGGCTGAAATCCGGCGAGATGCGACGACTGCGCGACTGACGCAACCGAATCAACCGACGGTAGAAGCCAATAATCTGCCGGAACTCGCCCAGCGTGTATTTGGCACGGCACTGCCATTGGATAGCCTCACCGATTGGCTGCGTGGCGCACATCCCGAATTAGAAGGCGTGGTGGCTGGCTGGCGTGTCTTGGTGACCGATACCACGCTGCATCCTGCGGGGGTTTCCTCAGCGCCGTCTCACCAGCGCCGACTTTTGCACACATTGGTTGTCACGCGCGAGGAAGTGACATTGAAGCTCATTGTGGACTCCTGGGAGTTCACGAATGAATGACGCGATGACGAATGAATTGCCCCATGACTGGTCACATGAATGGATTGCGCCCGCCAAGATCAATTTGTTTTTGCATGTCATCGGCCGACGCGCAGATGGTTACCATTTGCTGCAAACCGTGTTTCGTTTTCTGGATGTGGGTGACTCCATACGCTGCGAGCCTCGCGAGGATGGCCGCATTGTGCTGGCAACGCCGCTGTCAGGCGTGGCGGATGAAAACCATTTGGCGGTGCGCGCAGCAGCACTCCTCGCCGCTTCTGCTTCGGTGGCGCGGGAGGCCCAGCTCGGGGTTACCTTGCACGTCGATAAACGTCTGCCACTCGGTGGCGGGCTGGGCGGTGGCAGTTCGGACGCGGCAACGACGCTGATTGCGCTGAATCATTTATGGCGCACGGGGCTTGATCGCTCGCAGTTAAAACGCCTAGCCCTCACGCTGGGTGCCGATGTACCGATTTTTATTCATGGGCATACGGCATTTGCCGAAGGTATGGGCGAGTTATTTACTGATGTGACGCCCCCGCCCGCGTGGTATCTGGTACTGGTGCCACCGGTTGCCGTGCCGACAGCACAGATTTTTGCCATGCCAGATCTGCGCCGCGACACCCCGGTGATGGCGGCTAGTGCCTGGCATTCAGGCGTGGGCCACAATGATCTGGAAGCCGTTGCTGTTGCGCTTTATCCGGAGGTGGCGCGGCATCTTGACTGGCTGCGCACATGGGGGGATGCGCGTATGAGCGGATCGGGCGCGTGTTGTTTTGCCACCTTTGATACGGCAGCCTCTGCTGCTGCGGCGCATGCTGCTCTGCCATCATCGATGCAGGGCTTTGTTGCTCGAGGTATTGATCAACATCCGCTGGTTTTTATTTGACAGATGGCGAAAAAACCACGACAATGCGCGTCCTTTCAGCACCTGCCTGTTTCCTGTTTTGGCCTTTCGGTCTTGCGAATACGTTAAATGGTTAGGTGGTCCACTATGTATTGGGGAGTCGCCAAGTTGGTTAAGGCACTGGATTTTGATTCCAGCATGCGAAGGTTCGAATCCTTCCTCCCCAGCCCGATCCACCCCGGTCACTCCGGTCACACTAGGCAGGCGATTTCCTGCCGCAGCCTTTGAGCAGATGGATATGTCCTACGACAGCCTGATGGTTTTTACTGGCAATGCCAACCCCAAGTTGGCGGCCGATGTGGTCAAGCGCCTGCATATTTCGCTAGGCCGCGCCAATGTAGGGCGCTTTTCCGACGGCGAAGTCAATGTCGAGATTCTCGAGCATGTGCGCGGTCAGGATGTGTTCATCCTGCAGTCCACTTGTCAGCCGACGAACGATAACCTGATGGAATTGATGGTCATGGTCGATGCGCTAAAGCGCGCTTCAGCGGGCCGTATCACCGCAGCGATTCCATATTTCGGCTATGCCCGGCAAGATCGCCGGACGCGCTCGGCGCGCGTTGCCATTACCGCCAAAGTAGTTGCCAACATGTTGCAGGCCGTCGGCGTGCAGCGGTTGTTAACCGTTGATTTGCATGCCGATCAGATTCAGGGTTTTTTCGATATTCCGGTGGATAATATTTATGCTGCGCCCATTTTGCTGGGCGACATCTGGAAGCAGCAGCATGAAAATCTGCTCGTTGTATCCCCCGATGTGGGCGGTGTGGTGCGTGCCCGCGCCCTGGCCAAACGCCTGGATTCAGATTTAGCCATCATCGACAAACGGCGCCCAAAAGCCAATGTGTCAGAAGTGATGAACATCATCGGCGATGTGGCAGGCCGCACCTGCGTGATTATGGATGACATGGTGGATACGGCTGGAACGCTGTGCAAGGCGTCGCAGGCATTAAAAGAGCAAGGCGCCTTGAAAGTCTTCGCTTACTGCACTCACGCGGTGTTGTCTGGCAGCGCGGTGGCACGTATTGCCGAATCCGAGATGGATGAACTGGTGGTGACCGACACGATCCCCTTGTCGCCCGAAGCCGCTGCCTGCTCGCGCATTCGCCAGATTTCGATTGCTGAGTTGATGGCCGAGACCATGTTGCGTATCAGCAATGAAGCGTCTGTCTCATCCTTGTTCATGGACTGATTTTTAACCCCTCGCCTGGTCGCGGGCGGGGATATTGTCGTGCAATACCACCAGGAGTAAATCATGCAACTTGAATTTAACGCAAACAAACGTGATGGCCAGGGCACCGGAGCGAGCCGCCGCCTGCGTCGCACGGGTCGTGTTCCCGCCATTATTTATGGCAACACAGAAAAACCGCAATCCATTGATATTGACCACAACGAGCTGTTTCAGCTGTTGCGCAAAGAGGCGTTTTATTCCTCCGTGTTGACCGCGAATATTGATGGCGTCAAAGAAACCTGCCTGCTGCGTGACGTGCAACGCCACCCCTATCGCCAGGTGATTTTGCATGCCGACTTCCAGCGTGTGGATGCCACTCATAAGCTGCACCAGAAAGTGCCACTGCACTTCATCAATGCGGATATTGCCCCCGGCGTCAAGCTGGGCGGCGGCATTGTTCAGCACGTGCTGACGGATATCGAAGTGCGTTGCTTGCCCAAGGATTTGCCTGCATTTATCGAGGTGGATCTGAAGGATCTGGTCGCCGGACATTCTTTGCACGTGTCGCAACTGAGCTTGCCCGCAGGCGTTGAAGTGATGCTGCACAAGGGTGAAGACCCTGTGGTTGCAACCATTCTCACCGTGCGTGGCAAAGATGAAGATGAAGCTCCGGCAGCCGAAGCAGCTGCAACGGCTGCGCCTGCTGCAGCCCCTGCCCCTGCTGCCAAGAAGTGATGTGACAACGCATCTGGTACTGCGCCATTTATGCCTTCCCAGGTGCGTTCGCAGTTACGTCTGATCGTCGGCCTCGGCAACCCCGGAGCCGATTACGCCAAAACCCGGCATAACGCCGGGTTTTGGTTTTGTGAGCGTCTGGCGCATGAGTTGGACGCGCCACTGAAGCATGAAGCGCGCTTTCACGGTTTGGTCGGCGCGTCGCGCGCTACTGGTGTTCACTTGCTGCAACCGCAAACCTT
Organism: Rugosibacter sp.; assembly: GCA_043731705.1. GTDB lineage: Bacteria > Pseudomonadota > Gammaproteobacteria > Burkholderiales > Rhodocyclaceae > Rugosibacter. Next base: position 1,852 of record JAYTIQ010000010.1, on the reverse strand, counting down.
CATGAATCGTTCCGGACAAGCCGTGCGTGCACTGATGCAGTTTTATCGTATTGAACCCGCAGAAATGCTCGTGGTGCATGATGAGCTTGATATACCCCCTGGCCAGATGCGCCTGAAGTTTGGTGGCGGTTTGGGCGGGCATAATGGCTTGAAGGACATCACCGCGCATCTGGGCACGCAGGATTACTGGCGGCTGCGCATCGGCATTGGGCATCCCGGCGATAAAAACGAAGTCATCCATTATGTTCTCAAGCCGCCGCGCAAAGAAGAGCAAACCGAGATTGATGACGCATTGAATACCGTGCTATTAGCATGGCCACTGCTCGCGCAGGGGGAGTATGAAACCGCCACGCAACGCATTAACTCTAAACCTGTCGCAACGAAAAAAGGAAACGCATGAGCCTGAAATGTGGCATTGTCGGCTTACCCAATGTAGGTAAATCCACCCTGTTCAATGCCTTGACCAAATCAGGCATTGCAGCAGAAAACTATCCCTTTTGCACCATTGAGCCGAATGTTGGTATCGTCGAAGTGCCTGACCTGCGTCTGGCCGCCTTGTCGGCCATTGTCAAGCCGCAGAAGATTCAGCCGGCGATTGTGGAATTCGTCGATATCGCCGGGCTGGTCGCCGGGGCGAGCAAAGGCGAAGGGCTGGGCAACCAGTTTCTCGCCAACATCCGCGAGACGGACGCCATCGTACACGTCGTACGCTGTTTTGCCGATGACAACGTGGTGCACGTCGCCGGCAAGGTCGACCCGCTGTCCGACATTGAAGTGATCGATACTGAATTGGCATTGGCCGACATGAGCGTGGTCGACAAGGCCTTGGCGCGCAACAAGAAGCTCTCCAATTCCGGCGACAAGGATGCCAAGCTGTTGTGCATCGTGCTGGAAAAATGCCTGGCCCAGCTTGACCAGGCCAAGGCCGTGCGTGCGCTTGATTTGTCGGCGGAAGAAGCGGCCTTGCTCAAGCCCTACTACCTCATCACCGCCAAGCCGGTGCTGTATGTGGCCAACGTCAAGGAAGGCGGCTTCGACAACAATCCTTATCTGGACGCCGTGCGTGCGCATGCCGTTAGCGAGAAAGCCGAAGTGGTCGCCATCTGCGCTGCCATCGAAGCCGAAATCGCCGAACTGGAAGATGACGAAAAGCAAATGTTCCTCGCTGACCTCGGCCTGGATGAACCCGGCTTGGATCGGCTGATCCGCGCCGCCTATCACTTGCTTGGACTGCAAACGTATTTCACCGCAGGCGTCAAGGAAGTCCGCGCCTGGACCATACACAAAGGCGACACTGCACCGCAGGCCGCAGGCGTGATCCATACCGATTTTGAAAAAGGCTTCATCCGCGCGCAGACGATTGGGTTTGATGATTTCATCGCCTACAAGGGCGAGGCGGGCGCTAAAGAAGCCGGCAAGATGCGCGCTGAAGGCAAAGAATATGTGGTCAAGGATGGCGACATCATGAACTTTTTGTTTAACGTCTGAAAAGTCGGTGCTGGTGAAACCCCTGCGCCACAAGGCGGTCAAGCAAAAGACGCTCAGCTTTGCAGACCTGAGATTCCGCTTCGCGGGCAGGCTCCTCGCCGTAGCGGATGGTGATACGGTGCTGAATTTAAAGTTCACAGATTATTCTTATGTTCCACGTCATTCTAGTTGCCCCTGAAATTCCGCCTAATACGGGCAATATCATCCGCTTGTGCGCCAATGCCGGGGCACGACTGCATCTGGTGGAACCGCTCGGCTTTGATCTTTCGGCAGCGCAGTTGCGCCGCGCCGGAATGGATTATCTCGACTTGGCCATTGTGAGCGTGCATGCCGATTGGGTGGCTTGCCGCACGATGCTCAAGGC
>JAYTIQ010000009.1:0-4394 GCA_043731705.1 Rugosibacter sp. | reverse complement strand
TGTCCCCAGATAAGCTCAAGGACGAGCTCAAGATTCTCGTGGACCGTATTTTGTCGGAAGAAACGATTGCCCTGAACGACACTGAGCAGCGCAATCTGGTACGTGATATTCAGCATGAAATGCTGGGTTTGGGGCCACTGGAGCCCCTGCTGGCTGACCCGACCATTTCGGACATTCTGGTCAACACCTATGCGCAGGTCTACGTTGAACGACGTGGCAAGCTGGAACTCACCGATGTACGGTTTACCGATGATGCACACCTGAAGAAGATCATTGACAAGATTGTTTCCCGCGTCGGGCGACGCATTGATGAATCCAGCCCGATGGTGGATGCTCGCTTGCCGGATGGTTCGCGTGTTAATGCCATCATCCCGCCGATCTCCATCGATGGCCCGATTCTCTCCATTCGACGGTTTGCGGTAACGCCGTTACGGATGGATGATGTCATCGGTTTCAAGAGTGTTACCCCTGGCATGGCAGAGGTGTTGAAGGGGCTGGCAAAAGCCAAGATGAACATTCTGATTTCAGGTGGCACGGGCACGGGTAAAACGACCATGCTCAATATTATTTCCGGCTTTATCCCTGAGACAGACCGAATCGTCACCATTGAGGATGCCGCCGAGCTCCAGTTGCAACAACCGCATGTGGTACGCCTTGAAACACGGCCCATGAATATTGAAGATCGCGGCGAGGTGAATCAACGGGTGCTTGTGCGCAACAGTCTGCGCATGCGGCCGGATCGCATTATCCTGGGCGAAGTGCGTGGGGATGAAGCCATAGATATGCTTCAGGCGATGAATACGGGCCATGAAGGCTCGATGGCGACCATTCACGCCAATTCGTCACGCGACGCCTTGACACGACTGGAAAACATGGTCGGCATGGGCGGCATGACGTTGCCCCCGAAGGTAATACGCCAGCAAATTAGCTCGGCGTTGAATGTTGTTGTGCAGATTGTCCGTCTGACCGACGGCAAACGAAAAATTTCAAGCATTCAGGAAATCACCGGCATGGAAGGCGAAATCATCACCATGCAGGAAATTTTCAAATACACACAAACAGGGGTCGGCGCTGACGGGACGGTGCAAGGTTATTTTTCTGCAACCGGGGTACGCCCCCGCTTTCTGGACAAGCTACATTCGTTCGGGATTGATATTTCCGATTTGATCTTTGATCCAACCAAGCATCTGGAATAAGGACTCCTTCCATGGATCTCTTTAACGTATTGATATTGCTCCTGTTCATCGCGGTTGTGCTGGTGATCGAGGGTCTATATCTCATGTGGAGCTCTTACAAGAGCCCTGAGGCCACCAAGATCGAACGTCGGCTCAGGATCATGTCTGCTGGTGCGCATGGTGGCGCTGAAACTCCATTGCTCAAGCAACGCCTTTTGAGCGATACCCCATTTTTGCAGCATATGTTGTTGAATATTCCACGGCTTCACGCCATTGATCGCTTGTTGATGCAATCAGGGCTGGACATCAAGCTGATAACCTTCCTCGGGATATCGCTTGCTCTGGGGGTTGCCAGCGCCATTCTGGCTAATTTCCTTGTGCTCCCCCTGGCTGTTATTATTGTCTTTTTTCTGATTGCAGGTAGTTTGCCCTATGCTTACCTGCTCTACCGCAAGAACAAACGACTGCAAAAATTTGACGAGCAGCTACCAGATGCGCTTGATTTGATCGGTCGGGGAATCCGCGCCGGGCATGCCTTGCCTTCCGCGCTCAAGATGATTGCCGATGAGATGCCTATGCCCATATCCGAAGAGTTTCGGGTGGCTTTTGATGAAATGAACTATGGCTTCTCGATGCAAGAGGCATTGACTAATCTTGCCACCAGGATACCTAGCGATGACTTGCATTATTTTGTTGTGGCTGTGCTCATCCAACAGGAAACAGGAGGTAATCTTGCCGAACTGCTGGATAACATCAGCGCCTTGATTCGCGCTCGCCACAAGCTGTATGGAACCATTCGGGTACTGTCTGCCGAAGGCAAACTATCCGCATGGATACTGACGCTGTTGCCCTTTGTGCTGGCACTGGTGGTCAACCTGATCAATCCCGCTTTCATGGCGATTTTGTGGAAAGACGAAACAGGCATCAAAATGGTCATCGGGGTGGCCATCCTCATGCTTTTGGGTATCTTGTGGATGCGCAAGATTATCAAGATTCGGGTATAGCAAAAACCATCACTCAGGCACTAACGACCCTTTAAGGCGCAACTCATGACAACAGTGCAATTAATTTATCTGGGCTTCATCTTTCTTGTGGTTTCGGGCGTTGGGTATTTCATATTTACGCAGCTTGCCCCCAATCGCGTTAGAGATCGACTGGGCCGGATCATTCAGCCGGAAGCGATAATCGAGAATGAGGCTACGCCACAATGGATAGAAAAATTCATCGAAATAGCCAGCCCGATTGCCAAGCTATCCGTTCCCGCTGAGGGGTGGGAAAAGTCAAAATTACGCATAAAGTTCATGAATGCGGGATACCGTGAAGGCTCGGTGGTGACGCTTTACTTTATTGCCAAGTCTGTTCTGGCTGTTTTGTTTGCCGGCATGTTTTTTATTTATATGGGGTTGACTGCCCGGCCCATGTCCACCAACAATTACGTGCTGATCATGTTATCAGTTGCAGCCTTGGGCTATTACCTGCCTAATATTATTTTGGCGCGACGTATTGAGTCCAGACAACGAGAAATATTTGAGACTTTCCCTGATGCCACTGACCTTATGCTGGTTTGTGTAGAAGCAGGCCTGGGATTGGATGCGGCACTCCTCAAAGTGGGTGAGGAAATGCGACTCAAAAGTCCAGTGCTCGCAGATGAGCTGCACCTGGTCAATCTGGAGTTACGCGCAGGCAGTACCAAGGAACGTGCTTTGAAAAACCTGGCCATACGCACTGGTGTCGAACAAGTGGATTCACTCGTCGCCATGCTGGTACAGGCAGAGCGCTTTGGTACCAGCATTGGCGTCTCGCTGCGCATCTATGCCGATGAACTGCGCACCAAACGCCGGTTGCGCGCTGAAGAGGCGGCGGCCAAGATCCCGTTGAAGCTGTTGTTCCCCCTGATTTTTTTTATTTTCCCCTCACTGCTGCTGGTATTGTTAGGGCCGGCATTTATTCAGATATACCGGATTTTGCTGCCCACACTCGGTGGCAATCAGTAGTTCAAGTCAAAGGAGCGCATGTCATGAAAAAATTATGCCTAGCCATTTCGCTTTTATACGGCACAACGCTGCTCAATGGGTGCGCCGTAACGCCGACTGACGCTCATGCCTGGAAAGTTGAACCCTTCCAGACCATTCGACACGCGACCAACAGACCTGATGGCTACTATCAATTAGGCCGCTATTACCAAGGCCAGAATCGCCTTGCGCTGGCTGCCGAGGCTTACCAGAAAGCACTGGCCATTGATCCTGATTTTACCGAGGCACACAATGGACTCGGCACGATCTACGCGGCGGAAGGAAAATATGAGCAAGCACACAAGGCATTCAAGGCCGCGATTGCTACTGCGCCTGATACTGCACGCCTCTATAACAACCTTGGCTATCTTAACTTCCTTGAAGGTCATCATGCCGAGGCAGTAGCGGCTTTTGCCAAAGCAACAGATCTCGACCCCACTAACCAGAAGGCATGGAATAACCTGGGCATGGCGCTGGCCAAAAATGGTGAGCCGATCAAGGCAAATCAGGCGTTTGCGCAGGCAAAAGAAGACCGAACTACAAACATTGCTGAAAATACAGCAAAAGCACCGGAGACCAATACCGCCTTGCCTCTGCTTCCTGTAACCAATGAATTGAATCAGATTGCGTCAGGCAATGGGAGTAATAATGATGTTATCCCCGCCCCAACGCTGACCATACCCAAAGATCGCGGGGTCATTGTTTATTCCACAGCAGTCAAATCAGAGCACATTGCAGCAGAACCTGCGAGCTTGGATAACAAGCAAGAGAACCAGGCGGTTCATCTTGCCAAACCGGCTCAACCAATCGCGCCGCCCCCTTTTGCGGTTGTCGCAGAACCCAACCCTAAAGCCATGCCGGGCATTATGATCAGCGGTGACATCGCTTCACCCAGCAACCATGAGATAAAAGCCCAGCCCAAACCAGTGGAACAAAAAATTGCTGCAGCTCCTGCTGCTGTAGTGGCCACTGTAGCTGCCCCTATCAAGTCCAGTGAAAAACCTGCATCCAAGCCCCAACTGATCCTGGCATCATCCCTATCTGCCCCCACAGCGGGCGAGCACAGTTTCAAGCTCATGGTATCCAATGGCAACGGCATAGAACGCATGGCTGCCAAATTTGGCGCCCTGCTCTCATCCATCGGTTTTCCCAAAGCGAGCTTGACTAATCAAAAGCCATTCAACCAAACCCATACGGTTATTCAATA
>JAYTIQ010000008.1:0-15558 GCA_043731705.1 Rugosibacter sp. | reverse complement strand
AGTTGGCGAATAGGCTCAATAGCCTAGCACCAATCCCTCCCTTTTTCTGATGCTCGGTGAGCTAGGCGTTGTCTTATCTGAAGCTACGCCTATTGGTATTTTAAGCATAACGGAATGTGCTTAGTACAGTGCTAAAGCAAGCCAGATGGATTCAGTTTCTGTACGGCACCGCACAGAATACATCCGGAAATATCATTAATCTCACATTCATGTCTTGAACTTTCATGTATGAATTGGCTCCAGTTGTTACACACATTATTCTTCGCGATTTCTCATTGTGTAGGCCATACAAATAAATGGAAGTTGACTGTAGCAAGACTGCCGACTTGGTAATTTCACTAATCGGGATTTAAACAAAGAAGTTTGCTATGAACTGGGATATTGGTGAAGGTACTTGGAAGCAAATCAAGAGTTTTGAAAAACTTGATAAAGAATTAATGTTCGAAAAGCTTCTACTGACCTAACCTCTGTCGCAGAGTGGCATTACCCTCTTAAAGGGTCAAGGTTACCGATGTCGGCACGACTTACTTGAAAGGGCTTTCATCATGACAAGTCATAAACGCTTCTTCTCACCATGTGTGCTATTGATTGGTGGCGCAATTATCGCTACCGTTTTCGCTTCGCTTGTGGTCAAGCGCATTTGCAACAAGCAAAAAAAACGGCAGAAAGCTGAACTGGCTGGCTGGGAGAATGAAGGTGGAAGCGTGGTAGCAACTCATGTCGTTGCACCTTGATCGTGTCAGAGACTTCGCCAGGACTGGCTTTGATCGACAGCAGGGCGGAACGCGGTGTAGCCAATGCGGCACGGCGTCATTGGCAGTTGAGAGTAGGAACGCGTCTTTTGTCACCGAGAGTGATCACGCGGACGCGATTGGTCATGCTTCTCCCGAACGCATATGCCCGGTGCAAGGGATCGGTATACCGCATCCTACGCCGCTTGGTAGATTTGCTCATGAGCATCTTTATACCGATTCGCCGCTACCGTTGCCATTTAACGAGTTGCAGTTGGGAAGGGAAGGAAATCGGCGCAAAGATCCAAGGTTTTCCAAGGAGTTTCATGAATACTTTTCCACCAAAAAACCATTGCACATATGCGTGAGAGTGACTGAGCATTTTTTGCAATGCGCCCCGCCTTGAGTGCTGGAGTTCATTGAGCATCATGGCTATACTTTCTATGCCAAAAAATAAGGGCAATCCGAAAAACGTTCACCAACGTCAGTATATTGACCGACTATTTAGATTTTTTTTATGGAAACCAATGGGTTGCTACGGCAGCAGATAATTAAAAGTCTCATGGCACAGCACCCTGAAAAAGTTGCGGATGCCGCGATTAACCTATGGGAGCAGATGACGACCCAGATCATTTCGATCGTCGGTGAAGGGGGGTTCAATTCTTTATACGTACGTAGTCTATTTCTTACCCAGTCAACCTTTCCCTGGCCCCCCCGCAGGCTGATCACCGGTTCACGCAGTTAAAGGCAAGTCTCGAAGGCCAAACGCCGGCGCTTGCCAGCGAAGCAAACTATCTGCTGCTGATCACTTTCACCGACATCCTCGCTACATTAATTGGCGAAGAGTTAACGACCAGTATTTTACGTTCGGCCTGGGGCAATGATGCTTCGGGAAGGGCCGACAAGGAGTTCGAAAATGAGTAAAAAGGTAAACATCCAGCGGCTGAAAACTGGCGTACCCGGTTTGGACAACCTGTTGGGTGGCGGGCTGCCGGAATTTTCGTTTAACCTGATTGCGGGCACGCCGGGAAGCGGAAAAACTACGCTCGCCCATCAGATCATGTTCGCGCTGGCTAGCCCGGATAATCGGGCACTGTTCTTTACGGTGCTCGGAGAACCCGCGTTGAAGATGCTCCGTTATCAGCAACAATTTCCGTTTTTCGATATTGATAAGGTCAATCAATCGATCCGTTTCGTCAACTTGTCTGCCGATCTGCTGGAAGGAGATTTTGACCGTGTCTTGTCACGCATTGCCGGCGAGGTGAAAGACTATTCACCCAGCTTCGTATTTGTTGATTCATTTCGATCAGTCATGCAGACAGCGAAGGAGAAGGAGAGTGGGCAGGGAGCGTCTGATCTGCAGCGGTTCGTGCAGCAATTGGGGACGCAAATGACCAGTTGGCAGGCCACTACCTTTTTGATCGGTGAATATTTGCTGCCGGAAGCAGAGTCCAGCCCGGTCTTTACCGTGGCGGATGGCATCCTGTGGTTGTCGCAAAATTTGCACCGCAATTCGATGGTGCGCAAAATGCAGGTGGTCAAAATGCGGGGGCAGGCCCAGGCGCCCGGTTTGCATACCTTCCGTATCAGTGATGCAGGCATTCGGGTTTTCCCGCGCGCGATTGTCCAGCCGGGCGAAGCGGTTGAGGCGGCTATCAAGCTATCCACGGGAGACAGGCGTGCGTCCATGGGGATACCTGGCCTGGATGACATGCTGGGCGGTGGCTTGCCGGTGGGCTATTCGCTGCTCGTGGTCGGACCCTCCGGTTCGGGGAAAACCATATTGGCGACGGAATTCCTCGCCGAGGGCGTACGCTGCGGCGAGGCCGGCGTGATTGCGGCGTTTGAGAAAAGTCCCAGCCAATTGCTGAACAATAAGCTGTATGCGCTGGTTCAGGCTGGACACGTGGGGGTAATCAACACGCGTTCGCTGGATTTGTCGATTGATGAAACCTTGCATGATCTGATTGAAATGATTAATCGCATGCAGGCAAAACGTGTCGTCATCGACTCCTTGTCCGGGTTTGAGTTGGCGCTGGCGCCCGAGTTTCAGGAAGATTTTCGCGGATCGCTGTACAGGATGGTTGCCGAGCTGACGAGCATGGGTGTGACCATACTGATGACCTCGGAACTGGAAGACCGCTATACCGATTTGCGCTTCAGTCCGTTTGGCAGTGCTTTTCTTGCTGATGCCATTATCGTGCAGCGCTATATCGAAATCGCGGGCCAGTTCAAACGCGTCCTGTCGATCGTCAAGGTACGTGGTAGCCAACACAGCAAGGACATTCGTTTGTTTGACATCACCGACGATGGCATCACGATTGGCGAAACCTTGTCTGGATATGCCGGAATCATGTCGGGCCGGCCTGCGGTCAGTTCATAGCCCGAACGGCCAGGCGACAGAGACGGTAATGAAGAGAAATGATTACAGTGCTTCCAATATCGATGACCCAGGCCACCCGGATATGACTAGCCAAGGCAAAGTCAGCGCGCGCGTTGCCCGCAGACCCGATAAGCGAAGCAGGGAAAACGCTGTCATTGGTAATGAAGTGGCCGCTCCAGGGCTTACTGCACGCGAAAATGCTGCACAGTTACGTGAAGATGTCGCGCATTTTCGTGAAGACGCCATACAGCTGCGTGAAGGGGCTGCCACCTTGCGCGAACGGGAAATTTGCGTGGCAAAGGCGACACAAGCCGCGTCCGATGATCATATGACGTTGCTGCAGCAAGCGAACGCGGTCCTTGTCGTCACTGCAATTGAGGCACAAAAACTGACCGAACAAGTCGAAATGGCAAAAGTTCTGTTGGAGAGTGCCAAGTTTGAGGCGGAAAATGCCAACCTTGCCAAATCAAATTTTCTTTCCGGCATGAGCCATGAATTGCGCACCCCGCTCAATGCCATTCTCGGCTTCGCCCAGTTATTGGAGGCCGGGTCGCCGTCGCTAACAAGCACCCAGAATACAAGGCTCCAACAGATAATCAAATCAGGATGGTATCTGCTGGACCTGATTAACCAAATCCTCGATCTCGCAGTGATCGAGTCCGGCAAGTTACCGCTGGCGCGAGAACCGGTGCCGCTGGTCGACATCATGCACGAATGCCGGGCCATGATCGAACCGCAGGCGCAGCAACGCGGCATCCAGCTCGACTTTCTCCCCTTCGACAGCACCTGGGTTGCTTATGCCGATCGAACCCGCGTCAAGCAGGTTCTGATCAACCTGCTGACCAATGCCATCAAATACAACCGCGCGCAGGGAACGGTCGTGGTGGAGTGCACCGTGCCTACCCCGGAACGTATTCGCATAAGTGTCAAGGACAACGGTGCGGGATTGCCGCCAGAAAAGCTGGTGCAGCTATTTCAGCCCTTCAATCGTCTCGGGCAAGAGGCCGGCGTCGAGGAGGGGACGGGTCTCGGCCTGGTAGTCACCAAGCAACTGGTCGAACTTATGGGCGGCGCCATCGGCGTGAAAAGCACCATCAGAATGGGCAGCGAATTCTGGATCGAACTGATCCGGGACGTTACGCCACGACTTGCCGCTGGACATGTCATGCCCGCAGAATCTGCGCCGCAAGCTCAGGAAAATGCAGCGATGCGCACCCTGCTCTATGTGGAAGACAATCCGGCCAACCTGATGCTGGTCGAGCAAATCATTGAGAGCCGTCCACATGTACGCATGTTGAGCGCGCGCGATGGCTGCCTCGGCATAACGCTTGCGCGCGCCCATCTCCCGGATGTGATCTTGATGGACATCAATCTGCCTGGCATCAGCGGAATTCAAGCGCTAAAAATTCTGCGCGACGCTCCGGCAACGGCGAACATTCCCGTCCTTGCCCTCAGCGCCAATGCCATGCCACGTGATATCGAGAAAGGTCTGGAGGCTGGATTCTTCCGCTATCTCACTAAGCCGATCAAAATAAATGAGTTCATGGCGGCGCTGGACAGAGCGCTGGAATTCGCGGAAACAGGAGGGACGGCGCAATTCCAGGGCCGCCGTGAGGATGGAGGCGATAATGAACAGAAATGACAAGAATGGCGCTTCGGATACCGGTGACCCAAGGCAACCCAAAGACAGCTTGCCCGCTATTCTCAAAAAAGATATCACGCGCAGAAAAAACACTGTCATTGACGATAAAGCGGCCGTCCTGAGACGCGAGAAATCGGTCACGGCGCGAGAAGATGCCGCGCATGAACGCGAAGTAGCAGCTACTTTGCACGCGCGGGAAATTCACGCGGCAGAGACGCTGCAGGCAACGTCCGACGGCCGCATCGTTATATTGCAGGAAGCGAATGCACACCTGGTCACCGCTACCATTGAAGCGCATAAGCTGGCTGAGCAAGTCCAGACCGCCAAAGTTCAGCTGGAGCATATGGTTCAGCACGATGCTCTCACCGATTTGCCTAATCGAGTACTTCTGCAAGACCGGCTTGGCCAGGCGATTGAGTTGGCCCGCCGTCAAGGCAGGCAACTTGCGGTGATGTTTCTGGACCTGGATCAATTCAAACACATCAACGACTCCCTGGGGCATGCGGTGGGCGACCAACTGCTGCAGTCGGCTGCGCAACGCCTGGTGGATTGTGTACGTCACTCCGACACTGTCAGTCGCCAGGGCGGGGATGAGTTCGTGCTGCTGCTGCCCTATATCGAGCGCGCAGAAGACGCGGCGCTCTCTGCGCAAAAGATGCTCGCGGCGCTGGCGCTGCCGCACCGCATCGACGAGCACGATCTGCATATCGGCGCGAGTATCGGTATCAGCATCTACCCCGGCGATGGTCAGGATGCAGAAACACTGATCAAGAATGCGGACACGGCGATGTACTCTGCCAAGGAAAACGGACGCAATAATTACAAATTCTTCGAGCAGAGCATGAATGCTCGAGCCGTCCAGCGGCAGTCCATTGAAGCTGGCCTGCGTCGGGCGCTGGAACAACAGGAATTTGTGTTGCACTACCAGCCGAAAATAAATCTTCAAAGCGGCACGATTGTCGGTGTCGAGGCGCTTATTCGCTGGCAGCATCCGGAACGAGGGTTGCTGCTGCCAGCGCAGTTTTTGCCTATTGCTGAAGACTGTGGCCTGATCCTGCCGATTGGCCGCTGGGTGTTGCACGAAGCCTGCAAGCAAGTCCAGGCCTGGCTGGATTCTGGCTTGCGTGCGGTGCATGTAGCAGTCAACATTTCTGCGGTGGAGTTCAAGGACAAAAGTTTTCTGGAGGGCGTAGCCCTTATCCTGAAGGAGACCGACCTGGCACCGCGTTATCTCGAACTGGAGCTGACCGAAAGTGTCCTCATGCATGACGCCGACGAGTCGGCGCTGGTGCTTGAAGCACTCAAAGCTATGGGGGTGCGGCTTGCCATTGATCACTTCGGTACGGGCTATTCGAGCTTGAGTTATCTGAAACACTTCCCGATTGACACCCTGAAGATCGACCAATCCTTTGTGCGCAACATTGCTGTCAACGCAGATGATGCAATCATCGTCCGCACGATAATCGGCATGGGGGGAAACCTCAAGCAGCGGATCATTGCCGAGGGAGTGGAGACACACGAGCAGCTCGAGTTTCTCCTCGCACAGCAATGCGAAGAAGGGCAAGGCTTTTTGTTCAGTCACCCCTTGTCTGCCGAGAACTTTGCGCTGTTGCTCGTTACCGGGATTGGCGAGATACATGGCGACGGTTGAGTACTAAAACTGTTGCAGTTGGTTAGCCATCGGAGGTGCATACTTTGGGCAAGGGAGCCCGGATACTTCTGTGCGGGTCTGCGCGAGCCTCAAGGTGTGACGCCGAGAGGCCCCGGGCGTTGGCCGATATTCTTGAGTGGCGAGAAACCAAATGAACCGCCACAAGTTTTTGCGATGCACCGCTTTAACGCTGGCCCCTGTCGCCGCTTGTAAAAATCAGCCCGGCGAGCAAAAGCTAGGTTGGTTGAGATGGATCACTCAAAGGAGAGACTCTCCGGAGTTGGTGCAGCCTGTAGGCCGAGTCGCTTCTAGGGAAGCGCTGATTTACACATAAATCAGTAAGTCGACAGACAAAGATTGCGATCTGGCTATTATCTTTCGTCCATATTTCTGAGCACGTTGTAGCGTGCACGTGGTGTACTTCACTGCGCCGCTATCGATGGGCATAGAAAGTTCCTATATGGCCGCCTTGTTTATCAACTGCTAAACAGTTCTCATGGCTTCCAGGAGGATTAAATTAGCGTTCCATTGGGATGGCGGCGACAGGTGCCTTCTCTGTGCTTTACCGCACAGAGACTATATTGAGGAAGGGGATAATCAACTTCACGGCCAAAAGAAATGAGGTACGAAGATTATTACTGCCTGTGGCAATTAGCCGTGATTCTTAATCAACCATGAGGAGATTCAACATGAGTCATCATCTGGACCAAGATGCCAAAGACTGCATCGACACCTGTGATGTGTGTGCGACCGATTGCGGCAATTGCTTTGCGCACATGGTGGGCAAAGAAAGCAAAAATGAGTGTCCGGCCTGCTGTATCGAGTGTGCGGCAATCTGCCGGTTGTGCAGCGATGCAATCGCCCGCAACAGTCCGTTCGCCAAGCAGACCTGCAAGCTGTGCGCAGACATCTGCGACTGGTGCGCGAAACAATGCGGCGCGCATGAAATGGATCACTGCAAAAGCTGCGCTGAGGCGTGCCGTCGTTGCGCTGATGCCTGCCGCAAAATGGCCGACTAATCAGAGTAAATTCAAAGCGTTCAGGTTGCGAACTTGGCGCAACAACAGGCCATAAGAGTACTTTTTACGGTAGCGCACAGATAGTGAGTGAAAAAGTTTGCATCTAGCCTATAAGTATTCTTGCAATTGGTCATGCGGATTGCACTGGCGAGTTTTGTGATCAATAACGGAAACATACATTTATTCAACTCTGGATGGAGTTCAACCATGAAATGCATGAATCTTCGAAAGACCTTGAGCGCTGCTGTATTGACAGGCGGAGCGATAGTGGCAACAAGCGCATTGGCCGAGGCACCGTAAGGTGCTTACGGGACCGGCTCCGGCATGATGGGCGGCTATAGTTTCGGCTGGATGAGTGGCTATGGCCAGATGTGGTTGCCTATCCTGGTTGCCATCGTGGTGGTTGGCTTCGTGGCATGGATCGTCAGCCAAAAGAAAAAGTGAACGGATTATTGCCTTGTCATTACCGTTCGCATTGGCGCTGTCCGTCGCCAATAACAGCAATTTTATTTCATTCAACCCTAAAGAAGGAAAGACCATCATGAAGACCTTAATCCTAGTTGCTGCAATCGTTGCCTCTACCCTGTCGGCATCTATCGTATCGGCGCAGGACAAGCACACGCACGACAAGCCGATGATGAGCATGGACATGGATAAGCAGATGCCCCAGATGCAGGAGAAAATGAAAGTTATGCAGCAACAGATGGAAAAGCTTCGGGCGACGACCGATCCGAAGGAGCGCCAAAAGCTGATGCAGGCGCACATGCAGACCATGCAGGAAAGCATGAAGACGATGCGTAGTATGGGCGGCCCGGTGATGATGGGCGGCGATCAGTCCGGCGGCATGGCAATGGGTGACAAAAAAGGCGGCATGACGAAGGACGCTATGATGAATCGCCATGAAATGATGGAAAAACGCATGGATATGATGCAAATGATGATGGAGCAGATGATGCAGCACGATCAGGCAATGGAGTCGATGCCCGTCAAATAACTGCGAGCTTTGATGCTGCATTCGATTGAGTTACAAATTACGCATGCCAGAGAATACGTACGATTTTCATTGCGGTGGCAAATTACATGAAATCGTAGCGTCCAGCCACCTATAGTTCTGCTACTTAAGAGGAGTCTATTAATGTACGGTTTCAGCACTCAGCTAGAGGTACCGTTCGATACCGCCATCACGAAAGTTACCGAGGCCTTGAAACAGGAAGGCTTCGGCGTACTCACCGATATCGATGTCAAGGCGACGCTGAAAGCCAAGCTTAATATCGAACATCGGTCGTATCGCATACTCGGCGCGTGCAACCCCCCCCGCTCGCACACCGCGCGATTGAGGCGGACCCTGACATCGGTTTGTTACTCCCGTGCAATGTGGTGGTGCGCGAAGAAGTGGATGGCACCATAACAGTTGTTTTTATGGATACCGAAGTCGTGCTGCAGTTGGTCGACAAACCGGAGATACATGCCTTGGGTAAGGAAGTACGGGTACTTCTGCAGCGGGTCTGCACGAGCCTTAAGGCGTGACATTGTGCAATCCATGTACGACGGAGTTTTTGGCGCGCATGGAAAACTTAAAGCCTTGGGGAAGGGCCGATCGCCCGACTGGTTGGTGCAGTATGAATTTTTTGTTTTAGCTTTAGCATATCCGGCGTCGGATTGCTGTTCTCCGTCGGGGAAATACTCAGGTGATTTCGCCCCCAATGTTAGCCCTCCGTTGCTCATTACGGCAGAAGACCTGCTGCGGCTACCATACGTTAGCGACTCTCATCATTCATGATTCTAGCTATGCTCCAGTGACCTTCTGCAGGAACGCCACAATTGCTGCTTGGTCGAGCAGGTTTCCGTGCTCTTTTTCCGGATGTTGTGTTTGCTAGCGCACAGACCCCGGATGTCCAAGCAAGGAGAATTGACATGCAGCGGCTTCTACGGCAGATAAGTGCCCAGTACATTGAGACGATAGGTCTGGCGGTCAAGCTAAGTGACTAACAACAGAAAGCAGGAGACTGACATGAACGGGGATCATTGTGAGGGTAACTGGAAGCGGTTTAGTGGCAAACTAAAAGATCAATGGAGCAAGTTCCTTGGTGATACTTTGGGTGTGAACTTTGGCAAGCGCGATCGACTTACCGATAGTGTGCAGGAGCGGAGAAATATCTGGAAAGAGGAAGCAGAACGACAACTCAGGGATTTTCTTCTTTATCGTAATCGCGACTGGGTCCTTTCCGAGGAGTTGGTTGTTAACTTAAAAATCAAAGGAATATTGTGAACATACTTAAGAGAATGTTGTTAGCGTTATTTACGCTATTGCTGCTTTTTCCATTGGCGTTATCTTCGACGATCGTGCGGGCACAACAGAATGAGTATCCAGTCGCGGCCCCCAGGATCGACGGATTCGATGTCGAGCCGGCCAGTCGATTGACTGCTGGCAATGATCTGATATTTACCCTCTACGGGAGTCCTGGCGGAACGGCGGCTGTCCGAATCAATGGCGTCGTGGACAGGTTCCCGCTGGAGGAAGTGGAGGCCGGCGTGTATGAAGGCACTTACACTATCAAGAGAAGGGATCGCATTACGGCCGAGGCCATGGTCACCGCAAATCTGCGTGTAGGTAATCGCATTGCTACCGACATTCTGGATGAATCTCTCCTCGCCGGTGCTGTTTCACGTTCCGATGCCAAGCGCGCAGCTGATGCCGCTGCTTTGGCCGCGATCCCCAGAATCAATCGTTTCGAGGTTGACCCGGTGAGTCGCCTGAATTCAGGCACGGATCTGTTTTTTTCCCTGTCCGGAAGCCCAGGTGGAAAGGCGAGCGTGAGGATTAATGGGGTGAAGGGGAAGCTATCCATGGAGGAAGTAGCGGCCGGTGTTTATGAGGGTACTTACACCATCAAGGATCGGGACCGTATTTCGGCTAACTCGGTAACCACCGCCACGTTGCGCCGCAGCGATCGGGAGGCGAGCGCCATCCTCGGCCAGTCGTTGCTGGCGGTGGCCGGTCGCGTGCCGATCGCACGCAGGGCAACCAGAATTTGCGCCAATTGCGGTGTGGTTGAATCGATCAATATAGTCGAGGTTACAGGCGATGGGAGCTATCTCGGAAAAATTGCCGGTGGCGTGGTAGGTGCACTGATTGGCAGCCAAATTGGCAAGGGCCGAGGTACCACTGCAGCCGAAATTGCGGGTGCCGTAGGCGGCGCTGTTGCCGGAAACGAGATTGAAAAGCGTGTCAAGAAGACTCGACACTACGACGTAACCGTTCGCCTTCAGGGTGGTGGCATCGAGACAGTTTCCTACGCGACCGAGCCGACTCTTAAAGTAGGTGACAAGGTCAAGGTGGAGAATGGCACATTGGTCCCGGCTTCGTGAATCGCGATGCAAAGAGTTAAGAAAAATGAACTTGCGGAAGACATGGCATGTATAAATGGAGCCTTTTCGTATCTGCAATTTCCAGCCGAGACGATCCGGTCGCAATAGCCAAGATATTTTCAAATTCAGCTATACGTAAATACTATAGTCACGCCAAATTGGGGGTAAAAGTGCTTGTTCAACCTGTAGCGCGTATGATCGGAATCCTCTTTTTCGCTTTAGCGATAGGTTGCGCTACGGTAAAAGAACAGGTGCCGCTGGACATAATCGCACAAACAGGATCCGTGGTGGCCGATCCGTTAGTCGATCCGTCCAAAGAGAACGGATCGAACCAAAACGGAACTGCCACGCTGGCGCCGCCGCCTGCCGCGCCGCGCCAGCCTGTGATGATTAGCGGCGACACCACCGGGATCGAACCGATGGTCGGTGTAACAACGCAGCCTTCCAGGAACCGGAGCGCCGCCAAGGCCGCCCCCCCGCTTGCTAAAATGCCTGCAAAGGTTGTCATCTCCCCAGTGACCATTGAACAGCCACGAAAAATTGAGGATACTCCTCTCGTTGTTAAGAGGCTGGAGCCGCCGTTGGATGTGGCGGCGCTGAAGGCGCGACTAAGAAACACCAATGCCATCGGCGTGTTCACCAAGCTTGCGCTCAAGAACCAGATGGACGACTTGCTGAAACAGTTCCGGGCACATTACCAGAGCGGGCAGAAGAGCAGTGTGACCTCGCTGCGGCAACCTTACGACATGCTAGTCCTCAAGGTGCTTGCTCTCGTCCAGGACGGTGATCCATCCCTGGCCCGCACGATTTTGGGGTCGCGCGAAGCAATTTGGAGCATCCTCGCGGATCCCGAAAAATTCAATTTAATAACTTGACGCAAGGAGAAGTCTCTTGACTACATCTGCCCGGGCTTCGGCCTTGATACTCTCATTCACGGCGTTCTTCTCAGGGCCATCGTCGGCCGCCGTCGACACTACTTTGCTCAAAGACCTGACATCTGTGATCATTTTGCTGGGCTTGCCATGCGATCAAGTAGTCAGTGCCAAACGCCAAGCCGAAAACGACCACATTGCGTCGTGCAAGAACGGCAACCGCTACCGGGTATTTGTGAACGCAGAAGGCAGGGTCGTCGCGCAGAAACAATAAAAACGGATAGACCTGTCGGTATTTTGCAAGAATAAAGAATGGAGGAACGCGCTCGCTATAGCCTGCCCATTAACCACAATACAAGTCACCAACACCACCAGTCCAAGGCCGTCACTGGGCCTGTAACCCAATTCCCGGGTGTGTGGCCAGCTTGGGATTACGCCGATCAGCAATATGGTTCCTAGTGTCGTGCCATCTCCCCTAAAAATGGGCTTTAGCAGAAGAAAGCCTCTGGCAAAAGCAACTCATTCAGGGATGATCTTATGTTAGCTAGCGAACAGAATGCATTTGAAAAGATCACTAGTATTGCAATTGGGGCTTGGGTCTTTATGCATTAATAAACCAGACTATGACGGCGCGGCTTTTTCGCAATTTTTTATTGCGTAGGGTGCATAAATGACCGGAAGCCGCCTGCGGCAAAAGTGCTGCATTGGTAATTTTACCAATGGGAATTTAAACAAAGGAGTTTGATATGAACTGGGATACCGTTGAAGGAAACTGGAAGCAATTTCAAGGCAAGGTCAAAGCACAGTGGGGCAAACTGACGGATGACCATCTGGATGTGATTGCCGGCAAACGCGTTGAGTTGGCAGGCAAGATTCAAGAAGCCTATGGCATTACGAAAGACGAAGCTGAAAAGCAAATCAAGAGTTTTGAAGAAATGAACAAAGACTGAGTCTTTAAATTCAGTACACCTAGTATGGATATTTATTATGAAAAAAATGACTGAGTATTTCTCTGCATTTTTTGTAATCGTAACGCTGGTCTTTTTTTACTTAGCCTGGAGACATACATCATGAAACAAATTACCAAATATTTCTCTGCATTTGTTCTCGCGTTTACTTTAATGACTGTTATGGGTTGCGCATCTACCTCGAAACATGAGGGAACGGGCGAATACATTGATGACAGCGTTATTACCACCAAGGTGAAGGCGGCAATACTCGATGAGCCAACACTCAAAGTTGCCGAGATCAATGTTGAAACCTTCAAGGGTGTGGTGCAACTGAGTGGTTTCGTCAATTCTCAAGCCGATATCAACAAGGCAGTCGAAGTAGCACGTGGCGTTCGCGGTGTGAGTTCAGTCAAGAACGATATGCGGGTCAAGTAATCAATGGCTACCTGCAGGTCATTCTCGGAGTGAGATTCGAATGACCTGCAGGGATTTTTTATTTTTCACCATGTTTAAGTAATACCGCCACTGGATACTCCTCATGAGTGCGCTGTTGCATTGAACACATCAATGCCGTAAACACTATGACCATGGTGTCACCAATGCGGTAAACCACCTATATAGAGCAATTTTATTCCTAATGGTGAGCACTTCCTAATGACAGTCATCGCAACTCCTGAATCGGAAGCTCTCGCAGGCAATCAATCGTCAGCGGACTTTGCGTTAGCTATATTGCATAATCGGTGCATGCGTTGGGTAATAAGTATGTACAAGCGCCTCTGCAGCAGGCTTGCATGAACCCCAAGGCGTGACGCTGTGTTTGACTACACGCGACGAAGCTTTGGCACGGATGGAAAGCTTAACGCCGTGGACGGTTTTATATGCATTGATCAAATTGTATTTGTTGCCGCAATTGGAAAGCAAAACTGTCACTTGAATAGAGCAGCTTCCGGTCTTGCCGGAGGTGGTTTGAACATGCCGCCATGACCTTGCTCCGTGTGCTCAAATGGATTGCCGGAATTTTTCTTGCGGCTATTGTGGGGGCGGTTTTTTTCGTCCTCATTTTCGGCTGGAACTGGCTGCGTGGCCCGATAGAGCGCATGACGGCAGAAAAAACTGGTCGCGTACTCGCTATCAATGGCGAACTCAAGGTGAAATTCGGCTGGCCTTTGCCCCGGATTCATGCCAACGCAGTGACGTTCGCGAATCCGGATTGGGCTACGGAAAAACAGATGATCGCCGCCGATGTGGTGGAAATTACAATCGATTTACCACAATTGTTTCGCCAAAACATCGTTTTTCCTGAGATGCGGCTTGAGCGTCCTGTAGTCTTTCTGGAGCAAGGGATCGGTGGTCGAAAAAACTGGCTGCTGGATCGTAGTCAGCAGGATGAAGGCGCGCGTATCCAAGTTGGCCGCCTGATGCTAGACCATGGAATAATCGGCTATGACGATGCGGCGCAGAAGACCAGTATCCGGTCGGAATTCTCGACTTCGAACACCGGGCCAGTTGTTGCCGGGGTCAGCTTTACCGCGCTAGGGCACTACAAGGGCCTGCCCTTCAAGGCGCAGGGTAGCGGCGGGCCGGTGCTTGGATTGCGCGACGAAAAAACATCCTATCCTCTGCAAGCCGAGTTCACTGTGGGCCGCACCGGTGTGAAGGCTGCAGGCACCATTACCAGCCTGCTCAAGTTTTCTGCAGTTGATATGCGCGTCGCCCTGCGCGGGGAGAGCCTGGCACAGCTGTTTCCCCTGTTTGGCATCGCCTTGCCAGAGACGCGTGCTTATGAGACCGAAGGACATCTGCTGCATAGCGCGGATACATGGCGCTACGAAAAATTCTCCGGCCAAGTCGGAAACAGTGATATCGCAGGCACGGTTCAGATTGACATTGGCGGCAAGCGTCCAGTAATGGAAGCGAATCTGGTTTCGAATGTTCTTGATATCGCGGATCTTGGCCCATTGATAGGCGCACGGCCAGGCAGTGTACAAGCCGCCAAACGGGCCGCACTACCGCCTTCCCGGGCCACCCACATAGCTGTGCAAGTGCACGTGCTGCCCGATATGCCGTTCAAGACCGATCGCTGGGACAGCGTCGACGCGGAGGTGATACTGAAGGCAAAAGCCATCCGGCATGTCAAGGAACTACCGCTGGAAGACCTCGTTGTGCATTTGAGTTTGCGCGATTCAGTACTGATACTCGATCCGCTCAATTTTGGGTTGGCCGGCGGCCAGCTCAATGCCGTGATTTCACTGGATGGACGGAAAGATCCAATTCAGGCGCACGCCAGGGTACAGGCGAGAAAAATTCTGTTGTCTAAACTGTTCCCGACTTCTGAGCTGGCCAAGACCAGCATCGGCCAGATTAACGGCGACTTCGACCTGACTGGTAAAGGCAACTCGGTAGGGCGCATGCTCTCAAACGCGTACGGCAAGGTGGCACTCGTCGTTGCTGGTGGCAAGATCAGCAAGCTGATGATGGAAAAAGTCGGTCTGCACCTATGGGAAATGCTTGAGCTGAAAATTGTTGGCGACAGGCTTGTCAATTTGCGTTGTGCGGTCGCGAATTTTGGTGTCAAAGAGGGGGTGATGGATGCCGACGCGCTAATCTTCGATACGGAAATCACCACAATCATTGGTACAGGTAGTATCGATCTAGGACAGGAAAAGCTGAATCTGACACTCAATCAAAAAACCAAGGATACCAGCCCGCTGGCTTTGCGCAGTCCAATCACTATTCGTGGCAGCTTTGCCAAACCCGATGTCGGAGTTGACAAGGGGCGTATTGCCGCGCGCGCGTTCGGTGCGCTCGCGCTGGGTATTGCCAATCCATTGCTTACACTGATGCCGTTGATTGACGCCGGTCCAGGGCAAGACAGCAATTGCGGGCAAATGGTTCGGGATGCAAGGGCTGTCGCACATTCAGCGAAAAAATAAAAGGCCCT
>JAYTIQ010000007.1:0-25074 GCA_043731705.1 Rugosibacter sp. | reverse complement strand
TCGATGCCGCTCAGAAAACGCTTGAAACGACTGTTGTAGTGGTAAACAGAAATATCGCCAGTGACATCGCAAGCGATCACTTGCTGCCTGAATTGACGAATAGCCGCCTCCATTTCCGCCAGGCGCATCACGCCCTGATCCCAGTTGGTGTGCGCGTCCTCAATGGATAGCACATCCTTGTCGATGCTTAAATAAGTCGGCGCTGGCGATACGGCGAGATGTGACTGAAAAGCCGCCAGCATGAGGTTTGTCGTGGCAAAGGAGTGGCTATGCTGAATGCCCAAGCGCCTCATCCAGCCCAAGTCCCGCCCTACGCACCAGTAACGCACCTTGCCTGAGCGGAGATTGCGCAAATGGTTTTCCCAGCCATGCGCCGCCTCTACATCCTTTGATGTAATGCCAACGACATGCACGCACGAGACGAAAGGAAGGCGGCTGACATGCCACACCCAGGAACCGCAATGGATGCCGAATGGGTAACGCATGTTGTCCGGATGGTTATCAAAAACGACGACTTGTATTGCCTGGTTAAGTCGGGCGTAGCGGCTAATCAGCCAGTGGCTGAGGTGATGGAAATCGCCACTGCCGAGGAAGGTGATACTGAGCTGAGAAGTTAACGTATCGTCTGGATTTAATTTGTCGAGTACCGCCAACGCCTCAAGGCGGCAGCCGAAGCGGATTTTTTCCTGACTATGGCGAAAGTCGATGCGCAATTCATTGGGCAGCGGTTTGACCGAACCGTCAAAATCAAGAATGAGCGGTTTCATGCCATTGATTGTCTGATTCAAAAAAACGCTTGAACGGGCGCAGCGCCCAGCGCAGCACAGGGTTGCGGATGTACACCGCATGACGCGTGAAGGTGAAACTGGCGCCCAGATGGCGTTTGATTTCAGGGTCGGTCCAGCCGGCAACGTAATACCGCAGCCCTTTTTCCAGCGCATAGCGCAGGTTGCTTATCCAGCTCACAAAATACAGATTGTGTTCGCGCGAGGCCGGATAGGCAAAGCCGATGTATTTATCCAGCAGCATGCCGTCATGCACAAAGCACAGGTTGTAGCCGATGAGTTTGCCCTCCACCCGATACGTGAACACCATGCCGCCGCAGGATGAATCCTGCAATACGGTACGGAAGAACCCGGCTGAGAGCAAGTCAAAGTGCATCTCGCTTTGCTCATACACCTGGCGATACAGTGCGTAATACTCCGCCAATAAGTTTTCATCATTAAATTGCGCATCACCCGTGGAAATTTTCTCGATGACCAACGCCGGATTTTCCCGCGTCTTGCGCTTGATGTCCTTGCGCCGGGACTTTGGCATGCGGGCGAGAAACTCTTCAATCGAGGTGAAGTCGATCGGCACATACGCCAAGGCCTGCCCCTCGATAACGAAAAAACCAGCGTGTTGCGCGGCATCCATGAACGCCTGGCTATGGGCATGCGCGGCTTCGCCAACCAGAACAGACTGCGTGGGCAGATCCTTGACGATAAGAAATGGATAATCGGCCGCAGTCATCAATATGCTGGCAAGGAAATGGTCTGGCGTGGTTGATGCCGGCAGCAATCCATATTCGGAAACTGTGGCGCCGATAAAACAGGTTCTCGGTTGTAACCATTTCTGCCACCAGCGATAGAACGGCAAGCGCTCAAGCTTTCGGCGATCATCCGGCGCCATCGTGGTGAGCAGATTGAAGCGGGTCTCAAACGCGGGCACGCCGCCGATACTCAGAACCGGAAACCTTTCAGGCGGATGGCGCAGGAAATGTTGGATTAACGCAGCGGGTTCAATCAGGTTGTGTGGATTTTCCAGCATCGGGCCTTACGCATATTTAGTGGTGCATTGCTTGAAAAACCCAACCATCCGGTTGGCCACATCCGCACGGCGTTTGTCCAAGGTCAACACGTGATAGGTGTCATCCACAAAAAACTTTTCCACGTCTTGCGAGGCGATTCGCTGAGCTACGTAGTGGGCATTATTCACGCTGGCCGTATCGTCTTCGGTGGAATGCACAATCAGCGTTGGCGATTGCACTTGATGCAGCACTTTTTTCGCGGCGTTGATCAGCCGGTTGCTTTCAAGAATCGTCAACGCTGACGTGCGGAATATGCCGACTTTTTCTGTCGCCTGTGCATCCCGTTTTTCCAGCACCGAATGCACCATCGCGCGGGTACGCTCACACTTGATGCCATACGGCGATTTTTCGTTCCAGTAGATGAAGTGTTTGAGCGGCGTATTGAGAACAATCGGCAACAGCAGCTTGCGGCGGATGTGCGGGATATTCCAGCCGTCGTAGAAAAAAGTCGTTGACAGCAGGCATAGCCCGCTGACCTGCTCGCCTTTCTCCTTGGCTAGTAACAGTGCCATCAGCGCACCCATGGATAATCCGGCCACATACACACGTTGATGCTTGGCCTTCAAGGCCTCAAACGCCATGACGATGCCGTTGTACCAATCCTGCCAGCGGGATTTTTTGAGGCTGGCAATGCTGCCGCAGTGCCCCGCCAGCGCCGGGCACATGACGCTGAATCCCTGCTTTTCCAATCGTTTGGCGATGGGCTTCATCTCGGCTGGCGTGCCGGTCAGGCCATGAATCAGCAACACCGCATCATCACTGGCGTGGTCGTCAGCATGATCGAAATAGTAGCCGGTGTTGCCCAGACAATTTTCAATATTCAATGAAAGAACCGGATTCATTGCACACCCTTATTCAGCACGATTACTCGGCACCACAGCGCCGCAACAGCATTTCAAACAAGTGGATACCGAGGTCGATTTCTTCTTCAGTAATCAACAATGACGGTGCCAGGGTGATCACGTTCTTCTCATAGCCGCCGATATCCAGTACCAGGCCATACTTCTTGTCGTTAACTAGCAGATCACCCTTCAGACCTTCGTTGAACATGCGGTCAGCCAACGCGCGGCTCGCAGTAAAGCCGTCTTTCTCACACAGTTCGATACGCAGTGCGAGACCCAGGCCGCTCACATCACCCACCACTTTCCAGCGCGACTTCAACTCATGCAGGCGCTTGAGAAAGTAAGCGCCACGTGCGCGAACATGTGGCTCAAATTCCTCGCCCTGGGTCATCTTCAGCACTTCTAGCGCAACAGAAGTGCCGAGCGGGTTAGAAGCAAACGTGGAGTGCGTAGAGCCCGGCGGAAATTTCTCTGGCGAGATCAGCTCCTCGCGTGCCCAAATGCCAGACAGCGGGTTGAGGCCGTTGGTGATGGCTTTACCGAACACGAAAATATCCGGAATGATGCCAAAGTTCTCCCATGACCACAGCTTGCCCGTGCGGTAAACGCCCATCTGGATTTCATCGGCGACCAGCAGCACATTGCGTTTTTTAAGGCTCTCCTGCAACTTCTTCATGTAACCGTCCGGCGGGATAATATAGCCGCCGGTACCCTGCATCGGCTCGATATAAAATGCCCCAAACTCGCACTGCTGGGCCTTCTCATCCCAAACCGACTGATACTCGGTATCAAACAGCTTTTCGAATTCCTTGTGGCAATAGGTGTCGCAAGTTTCTACCTTCATGTCGTACGGACAGCGAAAGCAATAGGGATAAGGCACGAAATGCGCGCGGTCGGCAAAGTTGCCGAAACGACGACGGTAGCGATAACTGGAAGTGATGGCAGAAGCGCCCAGCGTGCGGCCGTGGTAACCACCCATGAAGGCAAACTGATGCGTCTTGCCGGTGTGGTTGCGTACCACTTTCAGCGAATCCTCCACCGCCTGCGCACCACCGACATTAAAGTGCACACGGCCTTTTACACCATGTTTTTCTTCCATGTACTTGCAGATAATCTCTGCCAGGTCGACTTTTTCCTTGTGCAGGTATTGGCTGGCGAGCTGTGGCAACTTATCAATTTGTTTGTGCAACACGTCGCTTAAGCGCTTGTTCTTGTAGCCGAAATTAACGGCCGAATACCACATCTGCCAATCCAGATACGGGGTATTGTTTTCGTCGAACAGAAAGCTGCCTTCGCAGTCTTCAAAAACTTTCGGTGGATCAGCGTAGTTGACGGTGTCGCCATGCGAACAATACTTGTCGTTTTTTTCAAGAATTTCGATAATTTTCTGATTCATTTTCTTCATTCATATCGTTGATAACTGAGAGGCTAAGAAGCCAAACCCACCACGACTTGGCGCTTTTCCTGCGGCCAAGTCTTTACTTCTGACAACACCTCATCAAAGGTCGTAAATTTGATATGCGGAATCGCATTGGCTTCGCAAAATTTAATCAGCGAGCCTTTGGCAAACACCACGTCGGCTGTTTTAGCCAGACACGCATCTGACTTGCCATCGCCGACAAGAATGACTTTTTGCTTACCGCCAGAAAGCTCATCCGCCACCGCGCATTTGCACACGCCATTGCCCGCGGTGCACTGCGGATTCTTGTGTGGCCAGGAAATATCGATACCATCCGCCACAAAGTGCAGTTTGTTGGCATATACCGGCAAGTCAGGAAATGCAGCATGCTTCATAGCGACCTTGATGGCATGGCCGAGACCATCGCTGACAATGGCTACTTTGGCAAACTGGCTGACATGCTTATGGAAAGGCAGAAAGCTCTTATCCAGCTGGATTTCGCGGAAGAATTTTTCCAGCGACACGTGGTCAGCACGTACCATACGCAATTGCTTTTGCATGCACTGCACGGCCGTAATTTCACCATCAAGCCATTCTTGCTCAATCGCTTCCCATGCTGGGTCGGCAAAGCGTTCCAGCATGGCATCTACCGTATCACGCAGCGATAAGGTGCCATCAAAATCGACCACGAAAAGCATACGTCACTCCTTCCTTTTAGTCATTACTTGACAGGTTAACCTTGGCGTTCTTACAACCACCTTACGCCTGCGAAAGGTAACCGTAAGCAAAGCGGCTTACACTGTGCTTTCTGATTCTCTATTCGATTGAATACTCATCGGGAACATGCGCTTGATAACGATTACTTCCCTCTCTCGGCAGCTGCTGTCAGCCATCCCCTAGCGAATATGCGACTCCTGCTTGTTGAAGATGACAGCATTCTTGGCGATGCCATGCAGCGTGTCCTGCAACAGACGGGTTATGCCGTGGATTGGGCGCGCAACGGGAAAGATGCCGATCTCGCACTAGGAGACCAGGTTTATGATCTTGTGCTGCTTGACCTCGGCTTACCTCAGCTTGATGGCTTCGAGGTTTTGCGCCGTTTGCGCACCCGCCAGTCCAGCCTGCCGGTACTCATTGTTACTGCGCGCGATTCAGTTGATGAGCGCGTCAAAGGCCTGGATCTTGGCGCCGACGATTATGTCCTCAAGCCATTCGACATGCCCGAGCTTCTTGCGCGGATACGCGTCCATCTGCGGCGTACCCAATCGCTGCTAACGAACATCATCACCTATGGACCACTTGTCTATGACATGTCCGAGCGTCGGGTGATGGTCAATGACAAACCACTGATTTGTCCGGCACGAGAACTAGGCATTCTGGAAGCCATGCTGCTAAAAGTCGGGAAAATCGTTTCTAACGAACAGCTCATAGAAAAACTGTGTAGTTGGGACGAAAATCTGAGCAGTAATGCGATTGAAGTCTACGTGCACCGCTTACGCAAAAAACTACAGCCATTAGGTGTAAATATTATTACTGTACGCGGGTTAGGTTACATGCTGGAAAAACAAAGTGACTAGATCGCTACGCCAGACTTTGCTGATATGGCTGCTGATTCCCATGCTGATCTTGTTCAGTGTGGGAACGTTATTTGTCTATCAACGTGCCCTAAGCTATTCGGAAGATGCCTATGACCTGAGTCTGATGGAGTCTGCCAATGACATCGAGCAACTGGTGCGTACATCACTCAATAACAATGGGCGCATCGATATGCTCCGCTCGATGAAAGAGATGCAAGCTATCTTGTTGACCGACCAGTACGATAAAACTTTTTTCAGCCTGCTTGACGAGCAAGGTCATTTGATTGCAGGTGATGGCAAATTGTCACTGCCATCACCAGATAACAAGGTCTCTGGTGAGAAAGAACCCCATCTCTACGATACGACGATTGGTGAGAAACCTGTTCGGGCACTTTTAAAAAAGCTGACGATTACATCCGCTGGCGAATCTTACTCTTGGCATATTTTGCTCGGTGAGACCTACAACAAACGGGAAATGCTTGCCAGAGATATTCTCACCGGCTTTGTTGCCCCCCAAATCATTATTATTTTTCTTGCCATCTTGCTTCTGGTCATGGGCATTCGGCAAGGATTAGCCCCGCTAGAATCACTGCGCATTACTGTTGCCAGACGACCTCACAACGATATGCAACCACTGGATGTGAGTGAAGTACCCACTGAAGTGCAGCCCCTGCTGCAAGAAATCAATCGTCTGCTAGCGCGATTGCAGGCAATGTTTGAAACTCAAAAGCGATTTACTGCAGATACCGCCCATCGACTGCGCACCCCGCTGGCTGGATTATCGGCACAAATTGACTTTGCACGAGTACAAGATAATCCACCCCAAACGCGCCATGCGCTTGACCAGATTAAAAAGGTATCCGCAAACCTCAATCATGCCATCAGCCAGTTACTTTCGCTTGCTCGCAATGATCCCGATGCGTGGCAGTCATTGCAGATGGGGACACTTGATCTAGCTCAGCTTGCACGGCAGATTACGATGGAGTGGATTGAGTCCGCCAACAATCAGGGAATCGACCTGGGGTTTTCAGGTGACCATCTTCCTTGTGTCATCACGGGTGATGCGATGCGAATCAAGGAATTACTAGACAACTTGTTGGACAACGCATTGCGCTATTGCCCCTCTGGCAGTCAAGTAACCGTCAGTGTAACGTCCGATGGCATATTGGGTGTTGAAGATAACGGGCCAGGAATATCCCCAGAGGAACGGGAACATATTTTTGAACGTTTCCATCGTGGGTTTGATATCCGTGCGGAAGGCAGCGGCCTGGGACTTGCCATCGTCAAAGAAATTGCCGAAATACATGGGGGGAAAGTCACTGCAACTGAAGGCAAGCATGGACACGGAGTGCTATTCACGGTGAATTTCCCTGTGGTAAGTTCCACTCATCACATCTGAAACCCATTAATGAAATCGTAACCAAATATCATGTACGAATCCAGAACCCACCCGCCGCTTCCTCGAAAACAATTTCTGCAACGCGTATTGCGTCACGCGGCGGTTGCGTTTGCTCTGCTGCTGTTCTCACTCTTGCTCGGCATGGCGGGCTATGCGTATTTCGAGAGTCTGCCATGGCGGGATGCCTTCTTGAATGCCGCGATGCTCATGGGCGGCATGGGGCCGGTTGATGCGCCCCACACGGATGGTGGCAAGGTGTTTGCCGGGCTTTATGCGCTGTATGCAGGGCTGTTATTTTTAATCATCGCGGGCATTGTGCTCACGCCGATTGTGCATCGGGTGATGCATCGGTTTCACTGGGAAGAGGACAAGTAGGCAACGCATTTGCCATTACGCGCCGTATCGCCAACGCCGACTTTTCGCTGACTTGGGTCAACACGATTTCCTGCCGCACAGGCTATAGTTGTGCATCGGGTTTTCTATCAGCCATCCATGAATCGCCAAAAACTGCCAAGAAGCATCGTTGCACTCGGGCTGGTCAGCCTGTTCATGGATATGTCGTCCGAGATGATCCACAGCCTGCTGCCGGTGTTTCTGGTCACCGTGCTGGGCGCGAGCGCCTTGTCGGTCGGCTTGATCGAGGGCATCGCCGAAGCCACGGCATCGATTGCCAAGGTATTTTCGGGCGTGATTTCAGACTGGATGGGACGCAGGAAACCGCTGGTGTTGCTGGGTTATGGACTGGCGGCGCTGACCAAGCCATTGTTCCCGCTGGCCACGGGCATAGGCGCAGTGCTCACGGCACGGTTTATCGACCGCATCGGCAAGGGCATACGCGGCGCACCGCGCGATGCGCTGATCGCTGACATCACGCCACCGGAAATTCGCGGCGCGGCGTATGGCTTGCGCCAGACGCTGGATACCGTAGGCGCTTTTTCCGGGCCGCTGCTGGCAATGGCGTTGATGGCGGCAACGCAGAATAACTTTCGCCTGGTTTTCTGGGTGGCGGTGATACCGGCATTTGTCTGCGTGCTGCTGATTATTTTCGGCGTTAAAGAACCCGAGATGACACATCCAGCAGCGCACCCAGCCATAAAAATTCGCTCGCCACTCCGCCGCGACAATCTGCGTCGGCTGGTGCCTCGCTTCTGGTGGGTGGTGGCGTTTGCGGCGGTGCTCACTTGCGCGCGTTTTTCAGAAGCCTTTTTGTTGTTGCGTGCTGAAAATGTCGGGCTGGCGGTAACCTGGGTGCCGGCCATGTTGATCGTGATGAATGTCGTCTATGCCATCAGCGCCTACCCTTTGGGCAAGCTGTCCGACAATGGCGGTCGCCGCCGTTTGCTGGCCTGGGGCATAGGCTTTCTGATCGTATCCGACCTGGTGCTGGCGCTGGCAAGCAACGTCTGGCTGGTTGGCCTGGGTGCTGCTCTCTGGGGGTTGCACATGGGCGCAACGCAAGGCCTGCTTGCCGTGCTGGTGGCGGATGCTGCACCAGCAGACTTGCGCGGCACGGCGTTTGGCGTATTCAATCTGGCCAGTGGCCTGGCGCTGTTCGCTGCGAGCGTGCTTGCCGGTGGCTTGTGGACAGTCTTTGGCCCGGCGATGACGTTTTATGCCGGTGCCGCATTTGCAACGCTGGCGCTCATCGGATTGCTCAGCAGACTGAACACCCGCAAACCCAAACAGCAACTCAGTTGATGTCGTAGTAATACGGCTTAACAACTACTTTGGCTGCGTTGTCCTGCGCAATGGTTTCTAACGGACGGGGTATCTTATCCCACCACAGCGCACGCCCAGCGTTTTGTTCAACGGCCTGTTCTGGGTGTGCTGCCATCCAGTCACGCATAAATTGAGTAAATTCAGATTCGTACTGAGCCATTAAATTGCCTTTTCTTTCCAGTGTTTGAGGTTAGTGTTTCGGATTAATGTAGCGCGCCAAACGCAGCACCTCGGGCACGCGCCGCAAGGCACGCAGGATACGCGCAAGGTGCACGCGATCAGTCACCTGCACGGTGAAATACAGCATGGTGGAGTCACGATCATCTTCTACACTGACATCAATGATATTGGCATTGCTCTCGGCAATTTCTTTCGCCAGCCGCGCCAGCAGGCCGTGCGCATTTTTAACAATCACACGGATGGTGACATCAAACAGATGATCTGGCGTGACATCCCAGGCAACATCCACCCAATTGCCGCGCTCGCTTCTGAGCTTGGCCAACACAGGACAATCATGCGTATGCACGACGAGCCCTTGCTCTTTGCGAATCAAGCCAACAATCGGGTCACCGGGAATGGGCCGACAGCATTTGCCCAGCTGCACAGCAATACCTTCTGTGCCGCGAATCATGATTGCCTGACGGGCACGTGGAGGTTTCGTCGTCAAACCCGTGGCTGTCACATCCAGCCCTTCAGCCAAGCGGCGTGCCACAATCGCGGGCAAGCGCTTGCCCAAACCGATATCCGAGAGCACGGCGCGTTTTGAGCGCACGCCGGATTCCTTTTTGAAGCGGTCCCACGCATCGGGCAAAATTTTGGCGGGTGATATGCCCATTTCATGCAGCGCATGGGCAAGCAGCCGTTCGCCTAGCGCCACTGATTCTTCGTTTTGCTGGGTCTTCAGAAAGTGACGGATTCTGAACCGTGCGCGTGCGCTCTTCACATAACTAAGCCAGGCCGGATTCGGTGCGGCATGCGGCGCGGTGATCACTTCTACCCGATCACCATTTTTCAGCTCGGTACGTAACGGAGAAGTTTCAAAATTGATACGGCACGCCACGCAGCGATCACCAATATCGGTATGCACGGCATAAGCAAAATCAACGGCTGTCGCGCCACGCGGCAAGGCGAAAATTTTTCCCTTGGGGCTGAACACATACACTTCGCCAGGGAAGAGATCGACTTTGACATGTTCAAGGAATTCCGATGCCGTGCCTGAATCAGACTGCAGCTCAATCAACGATTGCAACCATTGGTGAGTTTTTTGCTGCACCTGGCTGATCCCATGTTCATCCTTGTACAGCCAATGCGAAGCCACACCCGATTCGGCCACATTGTGCATTTCAGCCGTGCGAATCTGAATTTCAACGGGGGTGCCAAACGGGCCGATCAATGTGGTGTGCAACGACTGATAGCCGTTGGCTTTGGGAATGGCAATGTAGTCTTTGAACTTGCCTGGCACGGGTGGGTAAAGCGCATGCAATGCCCCCAGCGCAAGATAACAACTCGGCCTATCCTTCACCACGATGCGAAAGCCGTAAATATCCAGCACTTGCGAAAAGCTCAACTGCTTTTCACGCATCTTGCGATAAATGCCATACAGATGCTTCTCGCGACCCATGACTTCAGCATCCAGCCCAGCGCTGGGTAGCGTTACACGTATCGCCTCAAGAATTTTACTGACTACCTCGCGCCGATTGCCCCGCGCTTTTTTGACCGCCTTTTCCAGCACGCGATAACGCATGGGCTGGCCATGGCAAAAGGCGAGCTCTTGCAACTCGCGATACAAGGCATTCAAACCCAGCCGATTGGCAATAGGCGCATAAATATCCAGCGTTTCCCTGGCAATCCGCCGCCGCTTATCCGGCCGCATAGAGCCCAGTGTTTGCATGTTATGTCGCCGGTCAGACAGCTTGATGAGGATGACGCGAATATCGCGCGCCATCGCCAGCAGCATCTTGCGAAAATTATCGGCTTGCGCTTCTTCAAAGCTTTGGTGCTCGATACGATCAATCTTGGAAACGCCATCCACCAGATCGGCCACGCCTTTGCCGAACCGCTCAGTCAGCTGCTCTTTGGTGATGTCGGTGTCTTCCATCACGTCATGCAGCAACGCAGCACTCAACGCCTGCACATCCAAATGCCAATCGGCTAATCCGGCAGCGACGGCCAGCGGGTGAGAAATATAAGGCTCGCCACTGACACGCATTTGGCCGCTGTGCGCGGCTTGAGAAAACAGATACGCCTCATCGACACGAGCGATATCTTCAGGACTCAGGTAAGTAGCAAGCCGTGCGTTGAAGTCTGCCAGGCTGACAGAAAAATTGACGGGCGCGGGTATTCCCAATGCAGAGGAGTCTGACTTTAACTGCGGGGCTGAGTTAGCCGATGGATCGTTGAATCTATCGGCTAACGGCTTGGCCGGCGCAGACGGCAGATGGGGCTGTGTCATGGCGGACATAACTCACCCCATACACCGATAAGTTATGCGACTTTCGGGCGGGTCAAAATTTCGACCCCCACTTTGCCCGCAGCAATTTCGCGCAACGCGATCACTGCCGATTTATCATTATCTGGTTCTACTTGCGGGGTGCTACCCATCGCCAGCTGACGCGCGCGATACGCGGCGACCAGTGTGAGATCAAAACGGTTGGGGATTCTCTTGATGCAATCATCAATGGTGACACGAGCCATGGGGTTTAAATCCTATTCAAAAAAACGGAATACTTCAGGATGACGAGCCAGCTGACGCTTGACTCTCAGGCGGGAGGCGCGCACGGCGGCTGTCAGCTCGCCCAGTGCCACATCCAAGTCTCTGTTGATTATAACAAAATCGAACTCATGCACATGCCTCATTTCATCACGTGCGGCAGCTAATCGTCGGGCGATAACCTCTAAACTATCGGTTGCGCGCTGTTGCAGCCTGTGTTTCAGCTCATCCATGCTGGGCGGCAAAATAAAAATACCCACCGCCTCGGTAAATTCCCGCTGAACTTGCTGTGCGCCTTGCCAGTCAATCTCCAGCAACATATCCGTGCCTGAGGTCATTTGCGCCTCTAGCCATGCGCGCGAGGTGCCGTAATAGTTGCCATGCACTTCGGCCGACTCAACAAAGTCACCCCGGCTACGCATCGCCATAAACTGTGGCAGATCAACAAAGTGGTAGTCGCGCCCGTCAATCTCGCCCGGCCGCGGCGCGCGGGTAGTGTAAGAAGTCGAACGCCGCACCTGCGCATCGTTGGCCAGCAGGTGGCTCACCAGCGTGGTCTTGCCCGCGCCAGAGGGGGCTGAAACAATAAATAAAGTACCTATGGTCATAATGCTTGGCTAAAAGCGGTCGAAAACAGATGGGTAACCGCAGTGTAGAGGACACCGCCCGAAAAAGGGAGGGCCGCCAAAGCAGTCCAATCTAAAAGCAAACTATATGTCTAGTCCGGATCAATGAAAAATTAATGTGCATCGAATAAACTAATCGCATGATGTGCTTTGCAAGATCGCTAACTGCTGCCCGCCATACCCGGCTACTGCTTTTGCTGGGCTGCTTTGCGATGGCTTTGCACCTGTGGGCAGGTATGCAGCTCATGGGCATGCAACCCGCCAAGATCGACAGTCAAGGCAACTTTGTCGCTGGAATCTGTACAACCCTAGGTCTTGGCGGCGCTCAGGCAACGCCGACCCAAACGGCGGGTAATCCCGATTCGCCTGCCAGTAGCAGCAATGCGCATGAGTGCTGCAAATTGTGTGTCGCCAGCGGTGTGCTGTTGGTTGCAAACACACTGCTTGCCGTATCACCAGCGCCGACTTTTTACGCATCGCTTGCTGCGTTTAGCTCAGCTCATCCCGCATCATTTACCTTAACGGCGCATCCCCCGCGCGGCCCACCCGCCCTCGCTTGATCCTCCCTGCACGACGCTGAACCTCAGCTTGGCTCGGTTTCAAGACGTCAATCTTGAGCCGCTTTGCGCTTTGCTTTGTTGTGGTTCGGCAAGATCATTACTGACTTTCTGCCCATACGCACTCATCGTGCATGGATAGTCATGCTCATCCAAAACGGATTCAAGGACCCTCTCAAATGCATTTCAACATTACCGCACAACGCTGGCTACTTCGCCTATTCATCATCCTCGGCACCACCGCCACCACCAGTGCCTACGCCTCTTGTGGCAGCTCATTTTGCTCTATCAACACCCACTGGGACGCCCAGGGAATGACGCACAACGAAGGCTTAAACCTCGACCTGCACTACTCCTGGGCCAAGGCCAATCAACTACGTGCGGGGTCAAGCAAAATCAGTGCAGAAGCACCCAGCGCCAGCGGCGAAGAGATGGAAGACAAACGCACCATCAACCAGACTCTCGACGCCAATTTCGACTATGCGATCAATCCGCGCTGGAACATTACCGTCGGCATCCCGCTGGTGATCCGCGACCATACACATACGCTCGATTCAATTGCCGGCACACCCATCGAACAACGAGCCAAGTTCAGCCAACTTGGTGATATCCGCGTGGTTGGCAAATACAGGCTTGACAGTAGCAACCCATTTTCTGGCAGCGGCATCCGCTTCGGCCTCAAGCTACCGACTGGCACCATCAATAAAACCATGTCACCGAGCGATCTCGCTGATCCAGCCAGCCCCTACAAGCTGGAGCGCTCGGCCCAGCCAGGCAGTGGCAGCACTGATCTGATTCTCGGTGCCTATCACTACAGTGGCGTGCCTGGCAGCGCCTGGAACTGGTTCGTCAGCGGCGAAGCGCAAGCACCGCTAGCCACACGTGACGAATACCGACCCGGCAAAACATTCAACCTGAATCTCGGCCTGAGCCGCACGGTTTCCAGCAGCACCAGCGCCTTGCTGCAGCTCAATATGCAACATCGCGGGCGTGATACTGGCGCCAATGCCAATCCCGCTTCTGGCGGTTACTCGATTGATCTCAGCCCTGGCCTGTCGACTGCGGTGTCATCACAAACCCGCGTCTATGGCTTCGTGCAAGTTGCCCTGCGGCAATACGTCAATACCGAGCCTGACGCGCACGGCTCCGGCCAACTTACCGCACCCTGGTCGCTGGCGCTGGGCGTCAATCATCATTTTTAATTTTTCCAATTCAACCAAGGAGCAAACCTCATGATTCGCCTTATTCAAATCAGCACGCTCTTCGCGCTGCTCACCCTTACAGCCTATGCCGAAGTCACTGTACACAACGCCTGGGTACGCCCCACGGTGCCACAACAAAAAACAACCGGAGCATTCATGACTATCACCTCGACCACCGATGGCCGCCTTGTCGGCATCAAATCGTCGATTGCCGACCGCGTCGAGATTCACGAAATGAAAATGGAAAACGACGTCATGAGCATGCGCGCCGTGCCTAGTTTGCCACTAACCACCGGTAGCAGTCTGGAACTCAAGCCCGGCGGCTATCACGTCATGCTATTTAACCTGCACCAGCAAGTGAAAGCCGGTGACAGCGTACCACTCACGCTGTTTATTGAAGGCAGCAATAAAAAGCGCAGCTCCGTCACAGTCAAAGCCATCGCAAAATAGCCAAGAGCATGGATAGAGCCAGGCACCCTCTATCCATCTACGCGCGGAAATAACCGCCGAGCGGACACGTCGTCCGAGTTTTAAAATAAATGGCTCTCACAGGTTCTTCGGAAAAAACGATGGCTATCATGAAAAAATTGAAGCCTTTGAAATTAAAGTTTTTTCCTAAATACCCGTTAATGGAGTATTCCTTAACGGGTATCGCCCCACGCCATGAAATATAACCACTCTAAAACCGAAAGTGCAGAATACCTGCGTCTGGCTTTGCCGCTGATGTCTAAACAGGATGCACCCTTGCATCCCATCAGTTACGCCGTCTGGTATGAGTATGTCGCAGGGATGAATCGCTCGCTGAATGCAGCAGTTGATGCCTTATCCACTCGCGGTGTCCCGCTAACAGGGGAGGAAGTCGAAGCGCTGTTTAACCGACATGTGGCTGATGTCAACAGTGAAACCGCCTCATCGATTACCCAGGAATTTCAGCGCATCATCGGCGGGATTGCTGTCTCAACCGGCGAAGTTGCCAAAGAAGCAGGCCACTTTGGCCAAACCTTGCTGGATATTGAAAAAATAGCGCCCTGCCAGGCGCCACAATTGATATCAAAACCTGATCGCGAGCACTCAGGCTATGCAAGCTCAACGAATTCGCTCAAAGCCAAACTAGTGGAAAGCCAGCGTGAAATTGAGTCGCTGCGTGAAGAAGTTACCCGTGCACGCGACGCCTCCTTGCAGGATGCCCTCACCGGGCTGACTAATCGCCGTGGGTTTGACCAGGCGCTGGATGCCTGCCTTGACACATTGAATACTGAGGATGCACACGACCCTACCGCGCAGCCTTGTTTGTTAATGTGTGACATTGATCACTTCAAAAAAATCAATGACAACTATAGTCATTTGTTTGGTGACAAAGTGATCCGCGCAGTAGCACAAGTGCTCATGGATAACGTCAAAGGGCGTGACACTGCGGCGCGCTATGGTGGCGAAGAATTTGTTGTGCTACTGCCAGGCACACCATTAGAGGGAGCACGCACCCTGGCAGAAAAACTCCGCAGCACCATTGAGGGGGGGCGAGTTAAAAAAGGGGGGTAGCGAAGAACTTGCTAAAGTGACGATCTCACTAGGTGTATCCCACTACATTCCAGGTGAATCAGGCACATCATTTATCGGGCGCGCAGATAAAGCCTTGTATACCGCCAAACAAGGAGGGCGCAATCAGGTATCCCTAGCAGCGGCCTAAAATACTGTGCGCGACTGAAAGGTTTACAAGAAAAACTGATTCTTCGGTCGCTGTAAGCCAAGATTCTCGCGCAAAGTTTTACCTTCGTACTCACGCCGAAACAACCCGCGCCGCTGCAACTCAGGCACCACCATATTCACGACATCATCTAGCCCTGCTGGCAAATAGGGGAACATGATATTGAAGCCATCACAGGCTTTGGAAGTGAACCAGTCTTCAATCTGATCGACAATCATGGCTGGAGTGCCGATCATCTCCAGCGTGCCAAATGCGCCGCCGATATATTGCGCCAGCTCACGCACGGTAAAGCCCTCATCCCGACTCATGGCGACCAGTTTTTGCCACGCCGTGTGGCTGGCGTTGGACGGTGGCAGGTCCTCTGGCAAAGGTTTATCCAGATCGAAACCCGAAATATCACAACCCAATTGTCCTGCCAGAGAGGCAAAGCCGCTCTCAGGATACACCAGGCTATCAAGATGACGTTTTTTGGCACGCGCTTCTTCGACCGTATCGCCCACCACGACAAATGCACCAGGCAGAATTTTCATCTGCCCTGGGTCGCGCCCCACCGCCTGCATTCTCGCCTTGACATCGGTGTAATACTCTTGCGCCACATCTTTTTTGCTCAAGCCTGAAAACACCACCTCAGCCGTTTCCGCTGCCAGCTGGCGCCCCGCTTCGGATTGCCCCGCCTGCACAATCACCGGCCAACCCTGCACCGGACGCGCTACATTCAGCGGGCCGCGCACGGAAAAATACTTTCCCTTGTGTTCTAGCGTATGCAGCTTCTCGGGGTCGAAATACACACCACTCGCGGTATCACGAATAAACGCATCGTCCGCCCAGCTATCCCACAAGCCGGTAACGACATCGTAAAACTCACGCGCACGCACATAGCGCTCATCGTGCTCCATGTGTTCTTCATGGCTGAAGTTCAGCGCTTCTTTAGGGTTGCTGGATGTCACCACATTCCAGCCTGCACGGCCGTTGCTTAAATGATCAAGCGAAGCAAACTTGCGCGCTACGTGATACGGCTCGTTATATGTTGTTGATGCCGTAGCCACCAGACCAATGTGTTCTGTCACCATCGCCAATGCAGGCAGCAAAGTTAGCGGATCAAACGAAGTCACCGTAGCGCTGCGCTTTAAGGCATCCATCGGCATATTGAGTACTGCCAAATGATCGGCCATGAAAAACATGTCGAACCGCCCGCGCTCCAGTGTTTGAATAAACCGCTTGAGATGCGCCAAATTAAAATTGGCGTCGGGCAAAGCACCAGGATAACGCCAGGCGGCGGTGTGGATAGTCACCGGACGCATGAAGGCGCCCAAACGAATTTTGCGGTCATCAGACATGCTTATCTCCTATTTTTTAATCATTCCAAATTTTGCACTTGCTCGCGCATTTGTTCGATTAGCAATTTTAATTCCAGCGCAATCGCCGTAACTTGGCCCGACACGGATTTCGAGGCCAGGGTATTGGCTTCACGATTCAATTCCTGCGTCAGAAAATCCAACCGCTTGCCCACCGCGCCGCCTTTTTTCAGCACACGCTCCACTTCATCCAGATGCGTCACCAAACGGGCGATTTCTTCTGCCACATCAATCTTGGCAGCGAATACGCCAACCTCCTGGCGGATACGATCTTCATCCAGATTCGCCACGGCTTCGCACAGCTTGGCCGACAGGCGCTCACGATAAGCAGCAATGGCCGCCGGCAGCAGCGGCTCGGCGGCACGCACATGCTCGCGCATGCGTGTGGCACGTTCCTGCAGCACGTCAGCCAGCTTGGCCCCTTCACGTTCGCGGCTGGCGACAAACTCATCCAGCAACGTCGCAAAAAGAGCCAGCGCAACGCTCTGTAATTGGTCAGCCGCTACGCTATTGTCCGCAAGCACCCCCGGCCAGCGCAACACTTCGGCGACAGTCAATGCTTGCGCCTGCGGCAAGACTTGGCGCACGGTCGCCTCCATACGGCCCAGCTCAGTCAGCAACGCCACATTGGGTGCGCGCTCACGCGCTGCACCACCCTGTCCTGGCTGCGCCATGAGATAAGCACGGCATTCAAGCTTGCCACGGCCAATGCGTTCGGTAATTTTTTCGCGTAGTGGCATTTCAAGAAAGCGCAACTCTTCACCCAACCGAAAACTGATGTCGAGATACCGGGAATTCACGCTTTTTATTTCAAGATTCATTACTGCATCACCAAGATCTTGGCTTGCAGCGGCATAGCCGGTCATGCTGTGTATCATGGGTATCATGCTCTCGTAAGTTGAACAAATCGGCCTCGTTTTCAGACTCGCATGCCACTATGGTATACAGGAAAATACTGAAAACTGAGAACTGCCACAGTATAACTATCTGCTCATGTCTGACCCCATGAATCACCCGCTACCTCCCGGCTCAATGCTGGAAAACTATCGAATTGAGCGCCAAATTTCCTGTGGCGGGTTTTCCATCATCTATCTGGCCTATGACGCTAACCAGCAACCCCTGGCGATCAAGGAATATATTCCGCAAACACTTGCCCTTCGCGCTGCGGGCGATATTCCATTGCAAATTCCACCAGAGCATCAAGCCGAATTTCAGCGCGGGCTGGCTTACTTCTTTGAAGAAGCACGGGTGCTCAGCGGCTTAAATCACCCCAATATCATTCGCGTGCTGAATTTTTTTCGCGTCAATGGTACCGCTTATATGGTGATGCCCCTGGAGCGTGGCCGCACTCTACAAGACCATATTCGCGCACAACGAGGGCCAGTTAGCGAAGCATTTGTACTGAACGTATTTACCAACCTGTTGCATGGCATGAGCGAGGTGCATAGTTGCGGGCTGTTACATCTCGATCTGAAACCTGCCAATATCTGGCTGCGCTGTGACCATACCCCGGTCGTGCTCGATTTTGGCGCTGCGCGCTTTGCGGTCGACATCGGCCCACCTGCGCCACGCGCCATGTACACCCCGGGGTTTGCTGCGCCTGAGCAGTACCACGGCAACTACACGTTAGGGCCATGGACGGATATTTATGCTATTGGTGCCTGCATGTATGCCACTTTGGCAAAAGCTGCGCCACCCGCTGCGGATGAACGGCTAAAAGATGATTATCTGCACCCGGCACGACAGCGCTTCAGCAATTTTTATTCACCGCGACTGCTCCTCGCTATTGATGAATGTCTGCGCATTTCCCCTGTCATGCGGCCACAAAATGCCCACGCTTTACGCGAAACACTTGCCAAGATCAATGGCTCGGGCTGGTCGGCGTGGATGAGAAAATTGCGCCATTATTTGCAATCCTGATATCTCCAACCCTGATAGAAAGTGGCCATGAACGACTCTGCAAACTCAACGATTCCACGCACCGAGCGCATGCCCGATCAACTGCGTGCATTGAAAATCACGCGCCACTACACCTGCCATGCCGAGGGCAGCGTGCTAGTTGAATTCGGCTCAACCAAAGTGTTGTGCACCGCGAGTGTGGAAGAATCCGTGCCGCCATTTATGCGCGGCAAGGGTTCTGGCTGGGTCACCGCCGAATACGGCATGCTGCCGAGGTCAACCCACACGCGCAGCGCGCGCGAAGCGGCGAAGGGCAAGCAGTCCGGCCGCACGCAGGAAATCCAGCGCTTGATCGGCCGCAGTCTGCGCGCGGTGACTGATCTGGCCGCACTGGGCGAGCGCCAGATCACGCTGGATTGCGACGTACTGCAAGCCGATGGCGGCACGCGCTGCGCCTCAATCACCGGCGCTTGCATCGCGCTGCATGACGCACTCGCCACACTGGTGAGCTCTGGCAAACTGCCCGCCAACCCGCTACGTGAATTGGTCGCTGCGGTGTCCGTCGGCATCGTTAAGGGGCAGCCGCGCCTGGATCTGGATTACGCCGAAGACTCGGCTTGTGACACGGACATGAATGTAGTCATGACCGCCAGCGGCGGGCTGATTGAAGTACAGGGCACGGCAGAAGGTGCGCCGTTTTCGCGCGCGGAACTGGATGGACTGCTGGAACTTGCCACGCTGGGCATCAACCATATCCTCCAGGCACAATGCACAGCATTGGAAATTTGACATCGTGCAAAAACTGGTACTCGCCTCGAATAACGCCGGCAAGCTGCGTGAGTTTGCCGAACTGCTCGCCCCGCTGGATTTCCAGCTCGTGCCGCAAGCGGATTTCGCCGTGCCGGAAGCCGATGAGCCACATGTCACTTTCATCGAGAATGCGCTGGCCAAGGCACGCCACGCCGCACGCCTCACCGGCCTGCCCACGTTGGCCGATGATTCCGGCCTGGTAGTGCCAGCACTCGGCGGCAAACCCGGCGTGCATTCGGCGCGCTATGCGGGCGAGCCGAAAGACGATCAACGCAATAACCAAAAGCTGCTTTCCGCGCTGGAACATATCGCCGACCGGCGCGCGCATTATGTCGCCGTGTTAGTGCTGGTGCGCCATGCGGACGACCCTCAACCACTGATCGGCGAAGGTGAATGGCATGGCGAGATCATCGCCACGCCGCATGGTGATGGCGGCTTTGGCTACGACCCGCATTTTCTGGTGCCGGATTTACAACGCACCGCCGCTGAGTTGGACGCAGCAGAAAAAAACCGCCGCTCGCATCGCGGACAGGCACTGGCGCAACTCATCGCCAAACTAAAGCATGGCGTCTGAACGTCGCACAATTCCCTTAATCGCCGTCTCGCCAGCGCCGACTTTTAATGGCTCTTCGAGCGACACTACCGCTTCCGGTCTTGCCGCGCCACCACCGCTGGCGCTGTATGTGCACTGGCCATGGTGCGTCAAGAAATGTCCCTATTGCGACTTCAATTCGCATGAAGCCAAAGCGGAAATTGACGAGGCCGCTTATGTTGCCGCGCTGATAGCCGACCTCGAAGCCGCGCTGCCGCAGATCTGGAACCGTCCCGTCATCAGCATCTTCATCGGTGGCGGCACGCCCAGCCTGATGCGCGCTGAAACCGCAGACGCTTTGCTGGCCGCGATCCGCATGCGCCTGCCCTTGCAGCCAGAGGCGGAAGTCACGCTGGAAGCCAACCCTGGCACGGCTGAAGCCGAGAAGTTCAGGGCCTTTCGCGAAGCCGGTGTCAATCGGCTGTCGCTAGGCATTCAAAGTTTTAACGATGAAAAACTCAAGGCATTAGGCCGCATCCACGATAGCCGCGAAGCGCGCTTGGCGATTGATCTGGCATTGACGCATTTCGCCCGTGTGAACATCGACCTCATGTACGCACTGCCGCAGCAAAGCCTCACCGAGGCCGAGCACGACATCGACACGGCCATTGCCAGCGGCGCAAGCCATCTTTCCGCCTATCACCTGACGCTGGAACCGAACACGCCGTTCCATCACACGCCACCGCCGCTGCCTGATGACGATATCGCCGCCGACATGCAGGAAATGA
Organism: Rugosibacter sp.; assembly: GCA_043731705.1. GTDB lineage: Bacteria > Pseudomonadota > Gammaproteobacteria > Burkholderiales > Rhodocyclaceae > Rugosibacter. The sequence goes on along the minus strand of JAYTIQ010000007.1, from coordinate 4,105 downwards.
TTGAAGCAAAACTCGCCACAGCAGGCTTCATTCACTATGAAACCTCTGCCTTTGCCAAGCCGGGTGAGCAATGCCGCCACAACCTCAACTACTGGACGTTTGGCGATTATCTGGGCATTGGCGCAGGCGCGCATTCCAAGCTGTCCAATCACGCCGAAATCTGGCGCGAGGCGCGTCACCGCCACCCGCGCGCGTATATGCAAGGCGCAGTGTCCACAGACGGATTCAAACAAAGCCAAGGCGTTGCGCACGGCAACTTCATCAGCACACGGCAAACGATTAGCGCCACTGATCTACCCGGTGAATTCATGATGAATGCGCTGCGCTTAACCAACGGCTTCCCGCTGCGCCTGTTCACCGAACGCACCGGCTTGCCCCTGACGGCTATTGAAAAGTCGGCGCTGGCAGCACGGCGTGAAGGTCTTCTGGAAACCGTGGAAGACACCCTGCGGCCAACGCAGCAGGGGCAGCGCTTTCTTAATCAGCTACTGGCGCGATTCCTGGCTGACTAATTTTTTACAACCAGCCCATGCGGCGGAAGCGATAGAACAACGACGTACAAGCGATGGCAATCACCGCCAGTGCCGCCGGATAGCCATAATCCCATTGCAGCTCAGGCATGAGCTTGAAGTTCATGCCCCAGATGCCGGCAAATGCCGTCGCCACGGCAAAAATACCCGCCCAGGCGGCAAGCCGCTTGCCGACTTCACTTTGATCGATGGCCACCGACGACAGGCTGACCTGAATCGCCGTGCCTATGGTGTCACGAATGCCATCCAGGCTCGCGTTAATCCGCGCCAGATGATCATACACATCGCGAAAATAATCACGACTGTTAGCGCAGACTGGCGGCACGCGGCCACTGGTGAGTTTACCCACGGCTTCCAGCAGCGGCGTCACGGCATGCTTGAGCGTCAAGGTTTGACGTTTGACTTCATACAGCCGCTCAATATTCGAGCGCGCCTCACCCTTCTTGAAAATTTTCTCCTCGATCGCTTCAAGCTCCGATTCAATGTAATCAATGAGCGGAAAATAGCGATCAACCACCGCATCCATCAGCGCATACAACACGAATCCTGAACCCTGGCTAAGCAATGCAGGCTCGCGCTCGCACCGGTCACGCACGCCAAGCAACGCATGGCTACTGCGGTTGCGTACCGACAAAATGAAGTTGTGGCCCACAAAAATATCCAGCTCGCCAACTGCAATTTCGCCCTCTACCAGCTCCAAGGTATGCAACACAGCAAATAAGGTCTCGCCATATTCTTCGATCTTTGGTCGCTGATGGCCTTTGTGCGCATCTTCGATTGCCAGGGGATGAAGCGAAAACTCCTCGCGCATCTTTTCCAGCTCGGCAGGTGTCGCATCGCGCAAAGCTACCCAGACAAAGCAATCCGGCTGTTGCAGATAATCGCTGATCGCTTCAATATTCAAATCAGCAAGTTTTTTGCCTTCGCGGTAAACAACACAATTAATCAGCATATGCAGCTCCATGAGTTAGCCGCTCCACCTCGCTGGATGGATAATCGACTCATGCCCATTTTGCAATCTTTTAGTCCCTCTGGAAAAAGGAGTACCCGCATCTTTCCCGCCTTGTTTTCATAGCATGATCCGCCACAATCAACCGAAAGGTTAAAATGCGATGATTGCTTTCTCGCCGGTTGAACATCACATATGCCTGACTTCACGCATTTCTCGGTACGACCTCTCGCCGGTGCCATTGGTGCGCTGATCGAAGAAATTGATCTACAACAACCGATAACCGCCGAAACCATTGCAGAAATTCGTGCAGCATGGCTCATGTATGGCGTCATCCTTTTTCGTAATCAACCCTTGCCACCGGCAGAATTTCAAGCCTTCGCTGAGCGCTTTGGGCAAGTCATTGAATATCCCTTTGTCAATGGGCTTGCCGACTTTCCACTGATTATTCCGGTACTCAAGCTGCCGCATGAGCGCAACAATTTTGGCGGCATCTGGCATACCGACACCGCCTATCTTGCCGAGCCGCCAATGGCGACGATGTTGATCGCCCGCGAAGTGCCTCCATTCGGTGGCGACACCTTGTTCGCCAGTGGCTACGCGGCTTTCGAGGCTTTATCGCCCGCCATGCAGCACATGTTATCCGGGCTCTACGGCGTGAATACTTCCGCCAAGGCAGACACCACCAAAACACGGGAAGACCGCATCAAGGATTCCACCCCCGACAAAGCGGCACAAGCCTACGAAGCAGAGCACCCGGTTGTGCGTACGCACCCGGAAACCGGCCGCAAGTCGTTGTATGTGAATTTCGGCCATACGGCGCGGTTTGCCGGGATGACGGAAGAAGAAAGCAAGCCGTTGCTGGATTTTCTGTTTGCGCATCAAATTCGACCCGAATTCACCTGCCGCCTTTCCTGGGCCGCAGGTTCAATTGCTTTCTGGGACAACCGCTGCGTGCTGCACAATCCGGTCAATGATTATCATGGCTACACGCGGCTGATGCATCGCGTCACCTTGCAAGGTGATAAACCTCGTTAAGAGCTACCCATTGAACTCACAGGCAGCACGGCACTCGAATAAAGAGAAGCTGCGCTGCTTTTTCCCGGCAAAAAGGAGACTCACATGCTGAACCGTAAAACTTTCGGTGCCACCGCTTTATTAGCAGGCGCAACATTTATAGCTGCGTCAGCATTCATCCCAACAAATGCACACGCCGCCACGACGAATACAGCCGTACCAACCACCCCTTCCATTCCGCTTGTCACCACGCCAAAATTTCCGCCACGGCGAGCGCCACTTGCGCCACCTGCCATCAATGACGTCAGTCGAGCTTATGAATTTCGCACGCAACTATTCGGCAGCCCGCAGTGTCAGCGCTTTGCTACAGAATCCGATAGCGTTTTTTTGAATGGCGCACTCGACGACGCACAAAAAGCCGACAAGCTCAAAGCCATTGGTGCAGAAGCCAAGGCAAGCGATTGCCTCACAACATCTGCCGCCTATTAATTAAGCGCGGGTGGTTGCAATGCAAAGGTCTAGGCTATGCGACGAAAAATAACGTCCCATACGCCATGACCTAACCGCAAGCCGCGCGTCTCGAACTTGGTTTGCGGCCGATAGCTGGGACGTGGGGCGTAATCAATCGCTGTATTTTTCAGCAAGGGTTCGGCACGAAGCACAGCTAACATTTGTTCAGCATATTCCTGCCAATCGGTTGCGCAGTGAATATAGCCATTAGGCGCCAACCGCTGGGTCAGTTCATGGACAAACGCAGGTTGAATCAAGCGCCGTTTTTGCTGGCGCTTTTTGGGCCACGGATCAGGGAAAAAAACGTGGATGCCGGACAAGGATTGCGGTGCAATCATGTCGCGCACCACTGCAACCGCATCATGCTGAACCACCCTCAAATTAGTGAGCTCACGCGTGGCGATTTCTTTGAGCAGGCTGCCTACTCCAGGGGTATGTACCTCGATACCCAGATAATCATTTCCCGGCTGCGCGGCAGCGATGACGGCAGTGGTCTCACCCATGCCGCAACCGATTTCAAGAATCTTTGGCGCAGTCAGGCGCGCTGGACCAAACACCGTGGCCCAGTCCAATGGCAATGCCTGATACGGAACACCCCAGCGCGGCATGCCTTCTTCGTGAAACCGGCGTTGCGCCGCTGAAACCCGCCCCTGGCGCAACACAAAGCTACGAATATGGCGGTCGGGTGCCGCTTCGGTTTCGGTAAGCTCAGGGCGCATGGGGTTTAGCGGGTTCATCAGGTTTGGCAGATTCATCGGGTGGCATTTTCTCTTCTGTGGGTACGGTGCTGATTGCATCTTTTACCAGGGGTGGCTGTACTGGCGCCGAGCTATCGGTTGCGCCAACAGAAACAAACTCACCCGCAATAATTTTCATCGCGATTAACGGATCCATTTGCAGCAGCGCCGCAAGATCGTAACGTGGCCCGCTGATGGCTTGATTCAAACTAGCGCAAGCCACGCTTAATTCAAACTGGCCTAGCGATTGATCAATGCGTTCTTTGAGCTTGAGCGCACGGGTTAAATCCTGCCATTGAGCAACGCCTGCTTGTGGACCAAAATAATATGCAGCCAGATCACGCACCACCTGCTCAATGGCT
>JAYTIQ010000006.1:0-5330 GCA_043731705.1 Rugosibacter sp. | reverse complement strand
TGTGCGCCCGCATAGATAAGACCATATTTACTGATATCGACTGGCTGCGAAAGCATATTGGAAGACATGTCGCAAACCAGCGGCACATTGCCAGGCATTTGGGATAAATCGGGTGTCCAGTGAAACTCAACACCACCGATGGTTTCGTTCGCGGTGTAATGCACATAAGCGGCACTCGGGTCGAGCTTCCAGTTGGCTAAAGCAGGAGCGTAAGAAAAATTGCCATCTTCGCTGGAAGCCACCACATTGACCTGGCCAAAACGCTTGGCTTCCTTGATGGCTTTTTTGGCCCATTCCCCAGTATTCACATAATCCGCACTGGCCTTGCCACGCAACAGATTGATCGGAATCATCTCGAACTGCAGCGTAGCGCCCCCTTGCAAGAACAGCACTTTGTAGTTGGCCGGTATGGCTAACAACTCACGCAGATCAGCTTCCGCCTGTGCATGAATGCTCATGTATTCTTTGCCACGGTGGCTCATTTCCATGACTGATTGGCCGCTGCCATGCCAGTTCAGCATTTCTTCTGCTGCCTGCTTGAGAACTGCCTCGGGCAATGCTGCCGGGCCAGCGCTGAAGTTGAATAGTCGTGCCATGCTAGCTCTTATGCCTCCGCCTCAGGTTGTTCTGGATTCTCTGATGAAAGCACGTCGTCACTCAGCCCCTCATCCATATCTTCATCTAGTCCCTCTGTCTCTACCACTTTTTCAAGACCCGCAAGATAGGTTCCGTCATCGAGATTAATCAAGGTCACGCCCTGGGTAGAACGCCCCATGACGCGAATATCATTCACCGGTGTACGGATCAACACACCGCCGGTAGAGATCAGCATGATCTCTTCACGCGTCTCACCTGAAGCCGCCAGAACAGCAGCAACAACGCGCCCGTTACGTTCTGAGGTTTGGATGGCGATCATGCCTTTAGTGCCACGGCCATGGCGCGTGTATTCGGCAATCGGCGTGCGTTTTCCGTAACCATTTTCTGTTGCTGTCAAGACTGACCACTCTTCACTGTCAGCGACCAGCATGGATATCACGCGCTGCCCGTCTTCGAGCATCATGCCGCGCACACCACGTGCTTCGCGGCCCATGGGGCGGACATCTTCTTCGTCAAAACGGACGGCTTTGCCTGCGTCAGAGAACAGCATCACATCGCACCGCCCATTGGTAATAGACACCCCAATGAGATGGTCACCCTCATCCAGGCCCACCGCGATGATGCCGGCCTTGCGCGGGTTGGCAAAACTGGTCAACGGCGTTTTCTTGACCGTGCCTCTGGCGGTAGCCATGAAAATGAAATGCTGCTCATCAAATTCTTTTACCGGCAGGATAGCCGTAATTTTTTCGTCTTTTTCAAGCGGAAACAGATTAATAATCGGCTTGCCGCGCGATGTGCGCGTGCCTTCCGGCGCTTCATAAACCTTCAGCCAATACACGCGGCCACGGCTGGAAAAACACAAAATGTAATCGTGGGTATTGGCGACAAACAAACGATCCACAAAATCATCGTCCTTGACCGCAGCCGCCTGCTTACCGCGCCCGCCGCGTTTTTGCGCCCGATAATCGGCCAGCGGTTGACGCTTGATATAGCCTGAATGCGATAAGGTAACCACCATATCTTCGCGCACAATTAAATCTTCCAGACTAATGTCTGCGGTATCAAAGACGATTTCTGAACGCCGGGCATCGCCATACTGTGTTTTGATCGCAGCCAGCTCTTCGCCAATGATGGCAGTTATCCGCTCAGGGCGGGCAAGGATGTCGAGCAAGTCCAGAATCTGCGCCATCACCTCGCGATACTCGCTCACAATTTTATCTTGCTCAAGGCCGGTCAAGCGCTGCAGACGCAGCTCAAGAATTGCTTGCGCTTGGGCATCTGACAACAAATAGCCTTCTGGCGACATGCCAAACTCAGGTGCCAGGCCATCAGGTCGTGACGCTTGAGCGGACGTGCGTTCCAGCATGCCTTCAACCAACTCAGAACGCCAGATGCGGCCCATCAGGCCACGCTTGGCTTCAGCTGGCGTTTGTGCTGCTTTAATAAGTGCGATGATTTCATCTACGTTCGATAAGGCAACAGCCAAACCTTCAAGAATATGCCCGCGCTCGCGCGCCTTGCGTAACTCAAACACTGTGCGCCGCGTAACCACTTCGCGCCGGTGACTAAGAAAGCACTCCAGCATTTCTTTCAGATTGAGCAGCCGTGGCCGACCATCAACCAGCGCCACCATGTTCATGCCGAATGTATCTTGCAGTTGCGTCTGCTTGTACAGATGATTGAGGATCACCTCAGGTACTTCACCGCGCTTTAACTCAATCACCAAGCGCATGCCAGACTTGTCCGACTCATCCTGAATATGCGCGATACCGTCAATCTTCTTCTCATGCACCAGCTCAGCAATTTTTTCCTGCAACGTTTTTTTGTTAACCTGGTAAGGCAGTTCATCAACAATAATGGCCTGCCGACCGCTACGCTCAAGGTCTTCAATATGGGTACGCGCGCGCATGATCACCCGGCCACGCCCCGTCATGTACCCATCGCGCACGCCGGAGACGCCATAAATCAAAGCCGCAGTAGGAAAATCCGGCGCTGGTATGACGGCAATAAGGTCTTCAATCGTCATTGCGGGGTTTGCCAGCAACGCCAGGCAAGCTTCAACCACTTCGTTCAGATTGTGCGGCGGAATATTGGTCGCCATGCCAACGGCAATGCCGGACGAACCATTAATCAGCAGATTGGGAATTCGCGCCGGCATGACAAGCGGCTCTTGCTCCGAGCCATCATAGTTGGGACCGAAATCTACCGTTTCCTTGTCAAGATCGATAAGCAACTCGTGTCCAATGCGCGCCATGCGTATCTCGGTGTACCGCATGGCAGCTGCATTATCGCCATCCACTGAACCAAAGTTACCCTGCCCATCAACCAGCATGTAGCGCAGTGAAAAATTCTGCGCCATGCGCACGATCGTGTCATAAACAGCGGTATCACCATGCGGATGATATTTACCAATCACATCCCCAACAATACGCGCCGACTTCTTGTATGCCCTGTTCCAGTCGTTGGATAGCTCGTGCATGGCGAACAACACACGACGATGCACCGGCTTGAGACCATCTCGCACATCGGGGAGCGCCCGGCCCACAATCACGCTCATGGCGTAATCGAGATAAGAGTGACGCATTTCCTCTTCCAGGCTGATGGGTAAAGTTTCTTTTGCGAACGAAGTCATGTCGGCGGCCTTTACCCATAAATGGCAAGGCGATAGCGGTAAAAGCTGGCGATTTTAGCATGCATGGGGCAATCTAACGGTTGTCTGAATGGCCTGAATCTGATTGAATTCAGACATGAACCCAGAAAATTCACAAGTAGCGATCGACCTGTTGATTCATCCCAAATGGATCATCCCGATTGAACCCACTGGCATCACATTCTCCGACTACGCCTTGGCGATAAATGATGGCTGCATTGTGGATCTATTACCTTGCGCGATGGCCTTGAAGCGCTATTTGCCACGCGAGAAACTTGATCTACCCGGCCATGTACTTTTACCAGGGTTGGTCAACCTGCATACCCACGCCGCCATGTCTCTTTTGCGTGGTTACGCTGACGACTTACCATTAAATACTTGGCTCTCTCAGCATATCTGGCCCGCCGAGGCTCGCCATCTCGGCACGGATTTTGTCCGCACAGGAACACTCCTCGCCTGTGCGGAAATGCTGCGTGGTGGTATCACCACCTTTAATGATAGGTATTTTTTTCCGGCAGCCGCAGTCGATGCCGTGCATCAATCCGGCATGCGTGCAGCGATAGGCCTTGTGGTGCTGGACCACCCCACCAACTACGCAGCGGATGCAGATGACTACCTCTCAAAGGGGCTGGCCTTGCGTGACGCGTGCAAAGACCACCCTTTATTAAGCTTTTGTCTGGCACCACACGCACCTTACACAGTGACAGACAAAACCTTTGAAAAAATTGCCACGTTATCCGCTCAGCTGGAAATTCCGGTTCACACCCACTTACACGAAACTCGCCACGAGATTGCAGAAAGCATCAAACAATATGGGGTTCGCCCTATTCAAAGACTGCGCACACTCGGCCTGCTAGGGCCGCAATTCATCGCCGTCCACGCCGTACATCTCGAAGCCGCTGAAATAGATCAATTAAGTCTCACAGGCTGTCACATTGCATTTTGCCCTACATCAAACCTTAAGCTCGGCAGCGGAATCCCTAATATAAACAACGTACATCAACGAGGAATCAACTTTGGGCTGGGCACGGATAGCGCCGCCTCTAATAATCGACTAGATATTTTTCAAGAAATGCGACTATCCGCCCTACTAGCTAAAGGGATTAATGAAGATGCAACAGTACTCACTGCGCATCAGGCACTACAGGCAGCCACGCTTAATGGTGCTCGCGCTTTAGGACTTGACCAGCAGATTGGGTCTCTGCTCCCTGGCAAAGCAGCTGACCTTTGTGCCGTCCGCCTCGATGACTGGATGCTGCAACCCTGCTTTGACCCCGCCTCCCATCTTGTCTACACTGCAGGGAGGGATAATGTTACCCATACTTGGGTCGCAGGCAAGCTCCAGATGCACAATAGCCTGCCATCAAACATTGATATACAGCAACTATTAGCGCACACAAACATATGGCATAATCGCCTAGCCTATTAACAAGTAAGCTTGCTTTTAATTACTGGCCACATTTCATTCCATTAACCCTATAAAGGAACTCATCATGATTACTCATGCCAAACACTCTGTGTTGTTAGCCGCATTACTCGGCTTATCTGCTGCCGCTTTCGCACAAACTCCAGGCATCGATACTGCTGGAACTGTAGGTTATGTCATCGACCAGCGTGGCTACGTTGCCAAAAGCGGAACCGGCCTGTGCTGGCGTACCGGCTACTGGACACCTGCCATGGCAATCGAGGAATGCGATCCGGATCTGGTAAAGAAAGAAGTTGCCGCAGCCCCTGCCGAGCCAGCCGCTGCTCCTGCTCCAGCTCCTGCGCCAAAACCAGCCGCACAAAAAATTACCTTGTCAGCCGATGCTCTGTTCGACTTCGACAAGGCTGTTCTGCGTAGCGAAGGCAAGGACAAACTGGACAAGCTCGTGGAAGACATGAAGGGCATCAACCTGGAGGTGATTATCGCTACAGGTCACGCCGACCGTTTCGGCACTGATGCCTACAATCAGAAGCTCTCTGAAAAACGTGCTGCAGCCGTCAAAGCCTACCTGGTAGGTAAGGGTGTCGATGCTAACCGCGTCTTTGCTGAAGGCAAAGGCGAGACACAGCATGTCACGAAGCCAGATGATTGCAAGGG
>JAYTIQ010000005.1:0-15397 GCA_043731705.1 Rugosibacter sp. | reverse complement strand
TAGCAGCTTGCGTTTTTTCATCCGCCGGATCATGAGTTCATCCTCAGACGGATGGGCTGCTATTCTGCGAAGCGCCTCATCCAGTTGTTGGTGTTCAGTGCGCAATGCCTCGAGCCGTGCGCGCAAAACGTTCGTGGTTGCGATGTCTTTGGCGGCATCCGCGGTGTCTTCATCTTCCGGTGGGTCAAGGATTGTCATTTACTCTACCAGCCCGTTTTCCAAACCGTAACGAATGAGTTCGGCAGTACTTCTCAAGCCCATTTTTTCGAGTAATCGCGCGCGATATGTGCTGACGGTGGCAACGCCCAGGTTGAGACTCTCAGCGATCTGCGTCAAGGGATTACCGGCAGCGATCATTACCAAGACCTGATATTCGCGATCAGTAATACGCTCATGCGGCAGTTTATCGGTGTTATCCGAGAGCGCTTCAACCAACTGTTGGGCAACAGCCGCGCTGACATACTTTTTCCCCCCAGCCACCTGGCGAATGGCGGTGACTAATTGCTCTGGCGCGCTCTGTTTGGTGAGGTAGCCTGCAGCGCCGGCCTTGAGGGCGCGCACGGCATATTGTTCTTCAGGGTGCATGCTGAGAATCAAAACAGGCAGTCGAGGAAACTCTTTTTTCAGCTGCTTGAGAGTATCAATGCCGTTGCGATTGGGCATGGAGACATCCAGCAAAAACACATCCCACGGTTGCTGACGGGCAAGCTGCAACGCTTCGGCGCCATCATCGGCTTCGCCGGTGACAACCAGATCATCGGTTTCTGAAAGAATCTGCTTAAGACCCTGGCGCACAATGGCATGGTCATCCGCGATGAGGACATGAATCTTGTTAAGCATGGTCAAAATAACGCGCGTTGCGCTTCTTCATCGGCTGGAGGTTCGGGGTCAGTGTGTTCGGGCACGCGTAAGGTCATATGGGTTCCTCCTTGCTCTGCTGCAACAATTGCAAAAGAACCCGCAAGGCTGGATACTCGCTCACGAATGCCGCGTAATCCAAATGATTTAGGTTTTTGCATATCGACTTCTGAAATGCCACGGCCATTATCACGGATTTCCAGCACGATGTTACCGTGTTCGCGGTGCAAGCGTATAAAGACTTGCGATGCATGAGCGTGTTTGGCAATATTAGTGAGGGCTTCTTGCGCAATGCGGAATAACGCCAATGATGTCGCCAATGTGGGTTCGGGAATTTCTTCATCGGACTGTACATGACAGGGAATGTGAAACCGCTGGGTGAAGTCTTCAGCCTGACATTCAATGGCGGCAGGCAAGCCAAATTCTTTGAGAATGCCGGGGCGTAGTTCGCGCGCCACACGGCTGGCTGTGCTCATTGCCTGATCTAGCAAGCCTTCAATTGAATACGCTTTATCACGCAAATTTTCGGCGGTGTCTGGCAGTTTGCTGGCTAAAAGCGCAATTTCAATTTTGAGTCGCACCAGAATAGAACCCAGCTCGTCATGGATGTCGCGCGAGATGCGTTCGCGCTCTTCTTCTTTGATGGCTTCAAGGTGGGACGATAGCTCGGCAAGTTGCTGCCGTGATTTGCGCAACTGGGCTTCGCTTTCTTTGCTCTGCGTAATATTCGTTGCAATGCCGCGCCATTCAACAGTGTCGCTATCCAGGCGATGTGGCATGGAGCGCAGGTTAATCCATTTGTGTCGCGTGCGTCCGCGGGTGCGACCTTCCCAGTTGAGCAGAGCGCCGTTAGCGGCCGAATCTTGCAAGGCGCGATGTAAACTTTTCTTTTCTTCAGTATCGAAGGCATCGAACAGCCGTGAAGCCGAAGCCAGCAAATCATGGGGAGTGACAGCAAAGAGTTTTTGACAGCCCTCGCTGGCATACAGAAAGCGATAGCCATCATCTGTTTTCTGCCGCAGATGAAATAACATGCCTGGTAAATTAGACGCCAGGCCACGAAAGCGAGCTTCACTTTCCCTTAGCTTTTCTAATGCGATACGGTGGTCGGCACGATGGCGTGCTTCACGTACTTCCCGCGTGACCGTCAGCGCCAGAAGATCAAGTTGATGACGATCAATAACGTCACGAACGCCATCACGCAGGGCTTGCTGTGTCTCGGATGAGGTCACCGGGTGGGTAAGCGGAATCAACGGTAAATCAAGTGCGGATTGTTCGATTTGATGAATCACGTCGTTGAGCGGCAATGGCATTTGATCAGGCGTGTAGATGGCTGCATCCCAAGACTTTTGCGGTAACGCATTGCGCAAGTCGCTAAGTGAAGCGGCAACGTGTAGCGCAACCTGTTTGCCCGTCTTGGCAAATGTTGGCTGCAAGCATTTCGCCAAATCATCCGCTTTATCCATAGTACAGATCAATAACAACTGTAAAACTTGCGGCGTATCCAGTGTGCTCGTATTTAGCGCACCATTTGCGGCAGCTTTCGAGAGGTTATCTGAAAGTATTTCAGCAGAATTGATCGGGGCTGGCATGCGGCTAGGGTTCAAATGAAAAGAGACCAAGAGTACTTCAAGTCTATAGCGATTCTCAACAATAGCTACGCTATAATTTGCGCCATGCCGGCATAGCTCAGGGGTAGAGCAACCGCCTTGTAAGCGGTAGGTCGTCTGTTCGATTCAGACTGTCGGCACCAGTAATACCAAGGCTTTCAGCGATGAAGGCCTTTTTTGTTTTCAGGGCAATTCTGACCATGTAGGCGCAGTGTAGGAAAATTCTGACAACGCAGCCATGAGGCGCTCACGGCAGCGGTCACGCGGTGTTATTGTCTTCGAGTGAGTCAATTAACGCAATCAGTTCATCAAGCGATGCGCCTTCGTCGCGGGCAGTCTGAAGCATGGCCGTCATTGCGGCCTTTTGAGCGGTTGCGTGAGCCAGCCCCTGCCGGTGTGCTAAACGGTTGATTCGCGCCCGCAGCGGGGCAGCTAGTGGCCTTGCTGGCGGTTTTGGTGTGGGCTCGTGCGAGCGGGTGTGTGCGGGTGGGTGAGCCATTGGCATATTTCCGTAAGTTTTATAAATGAAGTCTTCATGAACGGTCCATTGCATGAAAGCGTCATACTTTTATGGGTCGGTACCCCCCCCCACCGTCTGGGCAGGGTGCGGCTTCAAGATTAAGCAGCAAACATCGCAGGCGATTCGTTCCAGAGGAAAGTCTTTTAATTCACGGTTTGGGCTTTCCCGCGATTCCCGAAATGTCCCGTAACGGGACGCGGCGGACTTTCCCGCGATTCCCGCGCCCCCTATAAGAGGGCGGGAACGAAACGGGAAAAAAAAACGGGAAAATGATTCGATTTATTTGCACCATAAAAAACCTCCCTCATGGCACAAAATTCCACGGTCAACCAGCCCACGGATAGCAGCTTGGGCGCGTTCTGTTTGCCGCTTTGGGTCACACACCAGCCGGGTGCGCGTTTGGTCAATGGCGGCCTCTAATGAGATGCAGGGGCGACCGTCTGGAACGGTATCGGGTGCGCCTTCCGGTTTCCTTCCAGCTTTGCGGAATAGCTCGCCTAAGGCATCCCAGATTGCTCGCTGGTTGCCAGACTTAGGCGGCAATGCCTTTTTGAGATTATCCGCAACATCTTCCAGCGGATGCACCACGCATGAAGTAACCGGCTCGCCATCTTCGTCAATGCCAAGTTCCACAATATCCAGCTTGAACGGGTGCGCAGCGCCATCCTGGCCGTCTTTGGATTTGGCAATCAGCCATTCCCGGCGGTCGCCATCGCGGCGGACTTCAATGGCGGCATCAAGGGCAGCGTGTAGCGATGAATGGCCGCGCAAACCTTTAGTGGCGTCCTTGCCCGTGTGATGAACAAGAATCACTAGCCCACCGATTAAGGTTTGCAACTTCTTGGCAGCGGCGATAATCAGCCCCATGCTTTTGCTGTCGTTTTCGTCTGAACCCGGCGCGGCTCTGTTCAAGGTGTCGAGAATAATTACTTCTGCGGCTTGGCCTTGCGCATGAATGGCTTTAGCAAGGTCGGCAATGTCTGCAGCATCTAGCAGGTTGAACGGTTGCGTCATATACCGGATATTGTCCGAAGTCTCGCCATAGCGGATGCGGTAGGCTTGCACCCGGCCTGTGATACCGCCTTCGCCTTCCAATGCGCAATAAAGCACGTTGCACTGTTTAGCTTGATAGCCAAACCATTGATTGCCGGATGCGATGGCTTGTGACAGGTCAATCACTGCAAAGCTCTTGCCGGAACCGGACGCACCAAACAGGGCAGCTAGTCCGGTTTTAGGTAGCACGTGTTTAACGCGCCATTCAATGGGCGGCAGCTTTTGCAAGTCAGAATCTGACAGCAAGATAAAACGCATAAGCGGGCTTTTTGGATGGTTAAGCAGGTGAGCTAATGCACCCGCTCCAAGGTCTTGCAAAAGGTCGTTAGCGTCATAATTTGCAGGCTTGTAGCTGGGCATTTCAATCCACCGGCCTGCGACTTCTGCGACTATGGCGGCGGCTTGGTTTTCCTTGCCCTTGTCTGGAACAATGGTCAGACTAGCAGCGGGATATTTTGCGCGTAATGTTCGCGCAACCACTGCCATGCGTCCGGCTCCAAAACAAACCACGGCAGCTAATCCACTCACTTGATGAACTGCCCATGCTTGGCCAAGGCCTTCGCAGATATAAATGCGGTTTTCTATAGTGCCAACTGTGAAAAAGCCTTCAGCAAACGATGCACCGGGCATATTTAGCTTTTGGCCTTCAGGCGGTATTAGCTGCAGGGTCTGCAGTTCGCCGTCAATCGAATAGCAGGGCACAGCTAAGCATCCAGCAATCGACTGCCCGGCAATCTTCGCCGTCTCACCAGCGCCGACTATTCGCAGGCCTTCAGGCGTTCCATTTTTTCTGGCGATGTAACCATGCTCAGGCGTTGCAGGCGCACATCGTGCCCACAGGTCGGCGACGGTTTGCGTAACCGCCTTAGCGGGTTTTTGCGGGCGTGGCGTTGGCTTGGCAGCGGGTAGGCTTGTCCGATGGTTTCCGGCATCGTTAAACCCGTATTGCATCGCGTGGTGAAAGAGCGTCCCGGCCTTCGTCCCGCCGTCTGGTGCGATGGTCTTGAATGCGGCCTCAATATCCTTGCGGCCTTTGTAGTTGTCGGCTGGGGCGCTCCACATGTCGATGTCATCAATGGTCAACCCTGCGGCAATCGCAGCGCGTCCGATGGCGTGCCATTCATCGCGCGGCAGGTTTGGCGGTATCGTGTTTAGCGCAGCGCGTGCGCGGTCGACTTCGTTCATGGCGGCGCTCATCGTGAATCCATCCATGAGCGCAGCGCGCGGCGGTCGCCAACTGTGAAATGATAAACGCCACGACGGATAGGAAAGCCATCGCGGTCTCTGTCTTGAACCCGAACACAGGGTGCTTCTAAACCGCGGCGCCGCAATTCTGCAATCAGCGCAGGGCGCGTTAGCAAAAAAGCAATCGCGCGCAAATGTCGCGGGTTATCTGTGCCGGAAAATTTGCTACAATTGCGCTTGTCGAGGGCGCTCGCTTCTGTGTTTTGGGGGCGGGCGTTTTTCATTACGCACCCTCGCCATTCAACAGCGCGCGAATTTCTGCAACTTTCCATGCCAGCCGTCCGCAAATGCGCACCGGGCGAAGCGGGCCATTTTCGAGGCAAGCCCATTTTCTCAGTGTCTGTGGTGCGCGATTTAGGTAGTGCGCGGCTTCAGCAGTGGCCACCGTGGGGCGGCTTATGCTTTCAAATGGGGCGAATTGATTTACGGGGTTCATTTTGGCTGCACCTTCTTAGTTGTTGAAGAAGGCTCCACTTCAATGCTGGGAAATTTTCCCGTAAATAACAAATAAAAAAGCCAGAAACCCTTGCAGGCTCTGGCTTTCGTTGATTTTGATATTGTGGGAAATTTATCTTTTAGGTTTTTCCCACATTTCCCGTATTTCCCGCATCAACTTTTGTAGTTTTTTTTCCACCAGGGTCCTTGAATGGCGTTGCGCAGTATGTAACTTGCCTCTAGTGGTTTTCCATGTGTTCCGAAGATTTTTTGTTCCCGCGTGATTTTTTCCACGTGCTTGCAAACATCTTTTTGCGAAGGAAATAAATTTTTCTCCCAGTGCGTGCTTAAAAACGCTTTTGCGATTGCTTGTGCTTGTGTAACCCAGTCCATGCCTTGCACGGCTTCCACCTTCGCGCCGGTTACAGTGGTTTGCTTGCCTGCCAGCCTCTCTAAATCATCGCGCTTGAACCGTAGCTCACTTACATCGAAAGGCAGGCCGGGGGTTATCTGAATGAGCTTTCCATCATGCGTTTTTGTCATCGTCATTATGACATTGGTTTTATCGACGGCAAGCATTTGCGTGTCGCCACTAAACACCATGGGCGCTAGGTAGCCTTCCAGCCTGCCACCGAATATCTCTTGCGGTGCGTCTGGGCTGTAGTCGAGTTTTATCCACGGCATAAGTTCGCATTCAAGCAATCGCGCTAAACTCCACCGCTCCCCGGTTTCCTCGGTCAACCATGCGCTAGCTTCGTCGGTTGTTGCGTACTGTGGCAGATAGTCGCCCATGTTGGCATCCTTTCAAAATGCTCTTTCAGTCAGGAAACCCCGTCAGGCTGGTGAAAGAGGCCAGCTTTTCGTCCGCTAAAACTAGACGGGGTTAAACTCGTTACGCTGCTACTGGTGCATGTTGTGCGTTAAACGGTGTCGCCTTAAATCGTTGTGCATTCTGCTCATGGTTAGTGGTGCTTCGCCCATTCCAGCAGCGCATCATTTATACGCGTTTGCCAGCCAGTGCCGGTTGCCCTGAATTGCTCCAGTATTTGCGTATCAAGCCTAAGCGTTACCTGCTCCTTTGTGCCGCTTCCAAGGGGTCTGCCGCGCCCTCGTTTGAATTGGCTCAACTCCGCATCGGTCAGCGGTAAATTATCGGGGTCGGTCAGCGCAGCAGCGGTAATTTGTGCATCCTCTTCAGGCGTATTGAGCAGGATTTTTTTGCCGGATTTAGTTGTTAGATACATAAAATTTTCTCTCCTTGTTATTAGCCTTGCGCAGGCTGATTACTCTTCGCGCATCGTTACGGTCAACATAAACCACGCAGTAAAGCCGTTCACCTATCGCACACAATGCAATCATGCGTGCTTCGCCATAATCGCGGCGGGTGTCCTGCCATATCAATGCGTCATCCCATTCCAGCTTTTCGGCTTCGGACAACGATACGCCATGCTTTCGATTATTCAGTGCCTCTTTTGCTTCGTCGAAAATGATTCGCATGGTTTTTAATGTAGTTATATTTAATGGCAAAGTCAATAATTATTTGTCGTTACGTTTATTTGCGTGATTCCACTATCCGCAAACCGGCTGGCACTGGTGCAAACTCAATCCCGGCCTGCTCAAGAATCCATTGCTCGATTTTGACGTGCCACAGGTGAAGCAGGTCAAGTTCCCTTTGGATGTAGTGCTTTTCTGCAATGGCAGAAGGCTTGTGCCCCATAATCTGCGCAACCACCCCGGCGGGCACTTCTACCCACTCTGCCAGCGTGCCAAACGAACGGCGCAGGCCATGCAGTGACAGCGCAGGCAATCCGGCGGCGGCTAGGGCTTTGACGTGGTTTATGCGCGGGTCTTCTATCCTGCCTGATGCGGCCATGGGACTACTGAAAACAAACTCATTACGGCGCGGCAAGGCGTTTATCAGGTGTTCCAGATAGGGTGTGAGCGGGATGGTCCGCTCGCCTTCCACCTTGTCGCGGATGGTCAGGCTTTTCCATTGGAAGTCGACGTCATTCCAGCGCAATGCGGCCAATTCGTTGCGCCGTGCGCCGGTCAAGAGCAGGCCTTGCAGGTAGGCACTGATTACCGGGTTGCCTGTTTTTCGCACGGCTTCAAACCACGGCTTAATCTGTGCTTTTCGCAGGCTGTCATTCTTTTTGGTCTTTGGTGTTGGAACCTTCTTTTTAACCGTTTCGGCTTGGCATGCAGTGGCATGTACGGCGGCGCTGTAGGTTTCTTGCTTGCTACACCATGTCAGGAAAGCCCGCAGGGAACGGAAGGCTTGCGATGCGATGGTCGGGGTGTTCTTTGCCTCTTTATCCAGCCATGTAGCGATGCTCTTTGCATCAAGGTCAATCAGGCGCTTATTCATCAATGGCACCAATATGCCGGGCTTGGTGAAGGCAGATTCGCCGGGTCGAGCGCCACGCTTGCGCTTTACGCCACCCACTTGCACAAAGTAGTCATGATGCGCCCGTTGCCTGTCGCCCCATTCAGGCCTGCCGTCCTTCATGGCGGCGCTGCGTTCCAGAATGTAGTCATTCCATGCCGTGCGCACTGTGACCGTTTCTTTAACCTGTTGAGCTGATAGGGCGTCGACCTTAGCCTGCTTTTCAGCAATCACGTCCTTTTTTACTTGGCGCGGGTCTGTGCCTTGGTCAGTGAGCCCCTTTAGTCGTGTGGCCTCGCCTTGCGCTTTACCTATTGACCATGTGCGGGTGTCGCCTATGGTTATGCGCAGGGTTTTACTGTGTAGACGCGTCTCGAATATGTATGCCTTGAAACCGGCGGCGGTAACACGCAAACCTAAGCCGGGTGTTTTGGCATCCATGAAAATGGTCTGCTTCTTGCCATCCTCGCAGGTGAATTTAGCAACTCTGTCCGCCGTGAAATTTTCCCGTTTCATATCGTCAACCTTTCCGTGTAGGCACTGTGTAGGCAAATTATATCTATATCACGGCATTCTAATCAACACGGCAAACAGGGTATAAATAACTAACTCATTGTTTTTACTTGTTTTGAGTGTTTTTTTGTATGGCAATCAACACGCAGAAATACCATTTATTACCGCCTTGTAAGCGGTAGGTCTTCTGTTCGATTCAGACTGTCGGCACCAGATAATTTTTTGTACAAATACTTAGAGCTGCGTTAAAAGCTCGTCCCATCTAAAAATATGCTGTAACAGCACCCCGTCAAAGGCTACTTTACATGTAGCCTTTTGTTTTTTAGATGTCATTTCCCATCACGCACTCCAAGAGAATTTTTTAAAACCGGCACTGCATTGCTTGCGGTCAGTTTTGTGCTTCCCAGGGTCTCATTAAAAGCTTTGCGCCGTATTACCAGCGCCGACTTTTACCAATGGGCTATGGTTAGCGTTGCTACTTTACGTGTGCTCACCGCTTACTGAGGGAAAATTCATTAAGCGGGCAGTTACAGGGTATATTTATCCACTTTCAAGGCCCGTAGCAGGCGCATGCGGGGCTGGTTTATTGATCAATAGCGCCTATTAATAAATACCCCATACAAGGAGGCATCGTGGCTGCATTAACTGAAGAATCGACGAGTAAATTCGCAACGATTAACGAAGAAGGTCTGAGTAATTTCAAAATTCATTACAACGAAGCCGGCCAAGGCGAAACGGTCGTGATGCTGCACGGCGGTGGCCCTGGCGCCAGTGGCTGGAGCAATTACTACAAAAACATAGGTGCTTTTGTCGATGCCGGTTATCACGTCATCCTGATGGATTGCCCAGGATTCAACAAGTCGGGTGAGAGTGTTCCCGAAGTTCAGCGCGGCTTATTCAATGCGAGGGCTGTTAAAGGGTTGCTTGATGTTTTGAATATCAAGAAAACACATTTGATTGGCAACTCCATGGGCGGGGCCACCGCATTGAATTTTGCCGTTGAGTTTCCGGATCGCTTGGACAAAATGATTCTGATGGGACCTGGCGGCATGGGGCCGAGCATTGTTCAGCCGAACCCGCAAGAAGGCATCAAGAAAATGTTCAAGTTGTATCACGCGCCAACCTACGAAAATTTCGTCGATATGCTGGATGTTTTTGTGTTTGATCCCACCGCCATTACAGAAGAATTGCGTCAAGGCCGCTGGAAGAATATCCAGGGCAACCTGCAGCACTTGAAGAATTTTGTCACCAGTTCAACGAAGGTGCCGATATCTGCATGGGATATCACTTCGCGCCTTGGTGCGGTGAAAGCGAAAACGCTGGTTACCTGGGGTCGCGATGATCGCTTCGTGCCTATTGATCTTGGCTTGCGTTTGATCAATATTTTGCCGGATGCGCAAATGCATATTTTTTCTCGCTGCGGCCATTGGGCGCAATGGGAACATGCAGATGAGTTCAACCGGCTGGTTCTGGCATTCCTGAAGAACTGATTCGGGCGCCTATGGCGACAAGCGTAGTGCTTGCCGCCATAGGGGGATGGCGGTCAGGTGTCTACAGCATTCGCAACAGGGAGTATTCCCATGAAATACCGCTCGTTAGGCCGTACGGGTTTACAAGTTTCCGGGATTGGTCTGGGAGGCAATACATTTGGCCCGCCTCGACTGGATAAAGAATCATCGATTGCTTGTTTGCGGCGGGCGGAAGAATTGGGCGTTAATTTCATTGATACGGCCGCAATCTACGGCGAAGGCCATAGTGAATCATTCATCGGCGAAGCCCTTGCTGGACAGCGTGATCGGTGGATCATTGCCACCAAATTCAACTTCTGGAAAATGGGGTCTGAAGAAACACCGGCATCTCGTGTGCGTCGGCAATGCGAAGAGAGCTTGCGTAAATTACGCACGGAGACTATTGACTTGTATCAGATGCATGCCCATGCGCCCACTTTGGCGATGGAAGACATTCTCGAAGTTTTGAGTGAATTGGTCGCAGAAGGCAAAGTGCGTTATGTCGGGGCATGCAATTTTTCATCCTGGCGGCACATGCAGGCGTTGGAAACTTCGCGTCATCATGGCTGGCCGGAGTTTGTAAGCAGCCAGAACCATTACAACCTGCTACATCGGCACGTGGAGCTGGAAACACTGCCTTTTTGTGCCGAGGAAAACATTGCATTTCTGCCCTACCATCCGCTAGCGGGTGGGTTTCTCACCGATAAATACATCAAGGATCAGCCCGCACCGCTTGGCACGCGTGGTGCAGCAGGCAGCCCGATCATCAAGCGCAGCAGGACCCCACGGAATGAAACGACGCAGGATCTTTTAAAACATTGGGCGCACGCACAGGGTCACACGCTAAGCGAGCTAGCGTTTGCCTGGTTGTTGCGATCCCCGCAAGTGGCCTCTGTGATTGCGGGCGTTTCATCACCGGCACAGGTAGAGGCCAATGTGAAGAGTGGCGACTGGATATTGTCCGCAGCACAGTTGGCTGAGGTGGAGGAGATTGCCACGTGGGATGGGAGTCATGAGTTGATTGAGCAGTACATCAACTACTAGTTTTTAACAAAAGAGAGCTATCCATGCGCAAAGAAGAAAATGATCTGCTGACTCAGACGGATGCAAAAACGCCGATGGGCGAGCTATTTCGCCGCTACTGGCTGCCAGCCCTCACAGCAGACGAATTGCCTGGCCCGGATTGTCCACCGGTACGTTTGCCGCTGTTAGGCGAGCAGCTGGTGGCTTTTCGTGACAGCGCTGGACGTGTTGGTATTCTGGATGCGGCTTGTTCGCATCGGCAGGCGTCACTCTATTTTGGGCGTCCTGAAAAAGGGGGGATTCGCTGTGGCTATCACGGCTGGAAATTCGATGTGAAGGGGCGTTGCGTAGATATTCCTTCTGAACCTGCAGCCAGTGGCCGTTTTGGTGACCAGATCAGCCTGCGGGCCTATCCGACGTTAGAGCAATCTGGCGTGATATGGGTGTACATGGGGCCACTAGAACATCAACCTTCGCCACCTGAATATGAATGGGCGCAGTTACCCCCAAGTCATGTGTTCGTTACACGTCGCCTGCAAGAATGCAACTATTTACAAACCATGGAAGGCGGCCTGGATTCAAGCCATCTGTCCATTTTGCATCGATGGACGCTAGCCTATGACTCTGTCATCGGCAGTCATATGGATTCACGCATCGTCGATATTATCGGTGCAGATCCCAACCCGTTTTATGAGGTGCAAGAAACGCCTGCGGGCCTATTGCTTGGTGCGAGGCGCAATGCGGGTGCAGGTGATTATTACTGGCGTATCACGCAATTTATTGCGCCCTGCTTTAACTTGGTGGCGCCTACCGGAGCGAGCACGCTCAATGCGCAGGCCTGGGTACCGCTGGATGATGAAAACTGCTGGGGATGGGCGATCAACTACAACCTTGATCGACCTCTAACCACGGAAGAACGTGATGCCATGAAAGTTGGCGGCGGGTTGCATGTCGATTTTGTTCCTGGCACACACATGGGCCGTGCCAATAAAAGTAATGATTATCTGATTGATCGCATAGCGCAGCGTGAATGCAAGACCTTTACTGGCGTGATGGGTATTGCCATGCAGGATGCGGCCGTGCAGGAAAGCCAGGGACGCATTGCCGACCGCACGCTGGAACATCTAGTCAATAGCGACAACGGCATTATTGCTGCCCGCCGCATGCTGATTCAATCTACGCAAAAAATGGCGGCAGGTGAACTCTTGCCTAGCATTGATCCGGCTAGCCATCATTGCCGCGCGGCTTCACTCATTGTGCCGCAAGAAAACCTGACGGATGTGCCAGTTGAAGTACTGCAATCGGCATGGGTGGCGTGAAAAGGCAATCCGTGTAAAAACTCGGCTCTGGTGATACGGCGTGCTTTCCGTAAGAACCACTTGTGCTCGCTTGTGTCCGGCTTTGTCTGATTATCCCCGCGTATTGGCGTTGGGCAGTGTGGCCAGATCAGCCAGTTCCACTTTTACGGGTGGCTTCCAGCCTTTCTTGCGATATTCCGCCACCACGGTGGTGAAAATGCCGCCACGCACATAAAAGCGTGCGGTTAGCCGCATATAGCGAGGTTTCACAGCGTTGACCAGATCATCCAGGATGCGGTTGGTGACATCTTCATGAAAATGGCCTTCATCACGAAAGCTCCACATGTAAAGCTTCAGGCTTTTCAATTCCACGCAGACTTTATCGGCAATGTAATCCAGTGTCAGCGTGGCAAAATCCGGCTGGCCGGTTTTTGGGCACAGGCAGGTGAATTCCGGGATTTCCATGTGAATCTGGTAATCGCGGTGCGCTGCCGGATTGGGGAAGGTTTCGAGATTTTTGGCGGGTTGGCTTGTCGCGGTATTGGTTGCTTGTTTGCTCATTGGGACTATCACTGAGAAGAGAGATGGGAATGATTATAATGGGGCTGCCTTCAACCATCCTTTTCCGAGTTCACTCCTTGTGCGTTTAATCAAGCTGAAAATTGCGGGCTTCAAATCGTTTGTCGAGCCGACCATCGTGCTTTTCCCCAGCCAGCTAGCCGGGGTGGTGGGTCCTAACGGCTGTGGCAAATCAAATATTATCGATGCGGTGCGCTGGGTGCTGGGCGAATCCAAGGCGTCCGAACTGCGTGGCGAATCGATTCAGGACGTGATTTTCAAAGGTTCCGGCAATCGTAAACCCGTGAGTCGTGCCAGTGTTGAGCTGTTTTTCGATAACGGGCAGGGACGTGCAGCCGGTCAATGGTCGCAATATGCCGAGATTACGGTTAAGCGCGTGCTGGATCGCGAAGGGAATTCGAGCTACTACATCAATAATCTGCACGTGCGTCGGCGCGACGTGATTGATCTTTTCCTGGGCACGGGCCTGGGGCCGCGTGCTTACGCCATCATCGGTCAAGGCATGATCTCGCGGATCGTTGAAGCGAAACCCGATGAGCTGCGTTTCTTTTTGGAAGAAGCAGCGGGTGTTACCAAATACAAGGAGCGCCGCAAGGAAACCGAGCATCGGCTAGAGGACGCGCGGGAAAACATTGCGCGCGTGAATGATATTTGCAATGAGCTGGAAGCTCAGGTCACGCGCTTGCAAGCGCAGGCAGAAGTTGCCAAGCAATATCGCACTCTGCATGAACTGGTTTCAACAAAGCAATCGGTGTTATGGCTGAAAAAACGCAACGATGCGCGCACGGATGCGGTGCAATTGGCGCAGCAGGTAAAAGCTGCCACCACCCAGGTAGAAGCCGAAACGGCCAAGTTGCGCGAGATGGAGATACGCGTGGAACATGCGCGTGAAGCGCATTTCACCGCCTCGGACGCGCTCCATGCAACGCAGGCCGAAATGTATGCCGTCAACGGTGAAGTGAGCCGTCTGGAAGCAGAATTAACCCATGTGCGCGATGCGCGTACGCGATTGGAATCGCGATTGACGCAATTGGCAGGCGAGGATGCCCATTGGGCGGCACAAAATCTCCAACTGATAGAAGAAGAAGCCCGTTGGCAGGCATTGCTGGAAAATGCGCGCAACCGCGCAGCCCTTGCCGCTAGCCAGCATGCAGAGGCCGCCGAGCGTTTGTCCGGCATGGAAGAGGCGGTGCGTTTAGCGGCAAGCGAAGTAGCCGCAGCGCGGCGTGAGCAGAATCAAAGCGAGCAGGCGTTGCGCCTGGCTGAAGCCGATCATGGCCATGCACAACGTGCGTTAGAAAACCTTGCCCAGCGGCATACCCGGCTAGAGCAGGATCGCCTGGCCCTGGGTGCGCCGGATCCAGCGCTGCTGGCATTAGCCCAAGAGCATGAGATGCGCAGTGAGGATGCTGTCGCGACGGCTCAAACGCAACTTGTGCTGACTCAAGCCGCCGTACCTGCGGCGGAATCCGAGGTGCGCAGCGCGCGAGAGGGATTGCAAGCGGCGCATCGTCGGCTGACTGAAACTCGTGCGCAGCATGGTGCCCTGGAGCAATTGCAAGCCAAAGTAGCGCCCAGCGGTGAAATTGGTACGTGGCTTAAAGCGCGTGGCTTGTCGGAGGCCAAGCCTTTGTGGCAATCGATCCAGGTAAATGCCGGCTGGGAAACTGCAGTCGAAGCAGTGCTGCGGGAACGTTTTTCGGCGCTGATGGCTGATGCCGCGACCTTGCGCGCCGCTCTGGCTTCTCCGCCGCCTGCCATTTTGACACTGGCGCTGACTGATCCTGCTGTACAGGATGCCCTATCACCACTGGCAGCAACATCGGCGAGCAATACTTTACGCGCGCAAGTGCAATGTGCCGACCCACGCTGGTCTGCCGTGCTTGATGAATGGCTGGCGGGTGTGATCGTCGCCGATGATCTCTCGGCCAAGTTGCCATTGAGTCGAAATGCAGCGCATGCTGGATATGGATCGTCGGTATCCTATGTTTCGCGCGCAGGCCACACCTTGACCCACGGCGGTGTCACGCTGTATGTGCCGGATGCAAAAACCCATGGTGTGATCGAACGGCAACGCGAGATTGATGAGTTATCCGGGTTGATCATTGCCCACGGTGAAGCGGAACACTCTGCACGTGAGGCGCAGCACGCGGCTGAGCAAAGTTTGGCCATCTTGCACACGCAATTGACTACCGCCCGCCGCGTAGGGCAAGAGGCACAGCAAGCGTTTCATACAGCGCAAGTGGAGGCGCTTAAATTGACTCAGGCCCAGGCGCGGTTTGAAGAGCGCTCCACGCAAATCGATCGTGATTTTGCCGAGTTGTCGCGCCAAAATGCGGCAGAGCAGGCGCGTGCTGAACGGGCCGAGC
>JAYTIQ010000004.1:0-6395 GCA_043731705.1 Rugosibacter sp. | reverse complement strand
AGAGCCGCGCAATCAAGGCTGCTGGTACTGGTTGGCTTCACGTCAGCATCTGGTTAATGCCATAGATCAGGCGGCCTTGTTTTTGGTGAGCCGTCCGGCCTCCGCTTCGCCTGCGGCTGGCTATTACTCTAAACACAACGCACAACAAAAAGCGGTTATTGAGGGCGCATTCGGCGTGCTCAAGGCACCGCAATAATTCATTGGAACGAGTGAGGAATATATGCTGATCGAAGTCAAAGTCCCCCAGTTGTCTGAGTCAGTCGCTGAGGCGACACTTTCTGCATGGCATGTCAAAGAAGGCGATGCCGTTGCCCGCGATCAAAATCTGATCGATATAGAAACCGATAAAGTCGTGCTTGAGCTGCCAGCACCTGCAGCGGGTGTGATCGTCAAAATCATCAAATCCAATGGGGCAACGGTGGTTGCCGGCGAGGTCATTGCGCACCTTGATACCGAGGCGACTGCGGCGACTTCGACTGCTTCAGCAACTGCGGGCGTATCAGTCGCAGCTTCCGCGCCTGCAGTGCAAACCAGCGCTGCTGCAGTTTCTGGTTCGGTTGGTTCAGCGAATCCAGTTTCTGCCGCGCCAATTGCTATGCCTTCTGCACGCAAGATCATGGATGAAAAAGGCCTGACGGCGGCAGAAGTCCAGGGTAGTGGGCGTGGTGGACGTATTCTTAAAGAAGATGTCTCGGGTGCGCCAAAGGCAGCAACAACCGGGGCTGCCACAGGTGCTGCCGCCGTCTCACCAGCGCCGACTTTTACTGCGCAGTCTTCTTTGCCGCAGCCCACCGTAGTGAATACAGATGCGATTACCGCAAATCGCTCCGAGCAGCGTGTGCCAATGTCGCGCTTGCGCGTGCGGGTAGCTGAGCGACTGCTTCAATCGCAAGCAACCAACGCTATTTTGACAACCTTTAATGAAGTCAACATGGCGCCAGTGATGGAGCTACGCAAAAAGTATCAGGAGAAATTCGAAAAAGAACATGGCGTCAAACTGGGCTTCATGTCATTTTTCGTTAAGGCGGTTGTTGCAGCATTGAAAAAGTATCCCGTGATCAATGCCTCAGTCGATGGCAATGACATTGTCTATCACGGCTATTTTGATATTGGTATTGCCGTCGGTTCCCCTCGCGGTTTAGTCGTGCCGATTTTGCGTGATGCCGATCAAATGAGCCTGGCGCAAATTGAAAAGAAAATTGCTGAATTTGGCCAGAAAGCCAAGGATGGCAAGCTTTCACTTGAAGAGTTAACCGGCGGCACGTTTACGATTTCGAATGGCGGCACTTTCGGGTCGATGCTTTCCACGCCGATCATCAATCCACCGCAATCCGCTATTCTGGGCGTTCATGCAACCAAAGACCGTGCAGTAGTTGAAAATGGTCAGGTGGTTGTTCGCCCGATGAATTATTTTGCCATGTCATACGACCACCGCATCATTGATGGCCGTGAAGCCGTACTCGGCCTGGTGACGATCAAGGAAGCACTGGAAGATCCTGCGCGTCTTTTGCTCGATATATGATTTTTAGCGCAAGTTGGCATTAAAAATAGCATTGAAAATTACTGATTCTGAAAGGTTGTCTCATGCTCAAACAATTTGATGTGGTCGTTATTGGAGGCGGGCCTGGCGGCTATGTGGCTGCTATTCGTGCTGCCCAGTTGGGGTTGTCTACGGCATGCATTGAATCCGAATCCTATGCCGATCCGAAAGGGGCGGTTCGGTTGGGTGGAACGTGCCTGAATGTGGGCTGCATTCCTTCCAAAGCGCTGTTGCAATCATCCGAATTGTTCGAGCAGGCAACCCATTCTTTCATTATGCATGGCATCTCTGCGAGCAATGTAAAAATGGATGTGGCCACCATGGTCAAGCGCAAAGATAACATTGTTGATCAGCTCACGAGCGGTATTAAAAGCTTGTTCAAGAAAAACAAAGTCACCTTGCTGGCGGGCCACGGAAAATTCGTCGGCCGCGAAAATGATCGCTGGCAAGTCGATGTCAGTGGCGAAATCGTTGAAGCCACACATGTCATTGTGGCTACCGGATCCCAGGCGCGTCACCTACCAAACATTCCCGTGGATAAAAAAATGGTTTGCGATAACGTGGGGGCACTGTCTTTCGAGACCGCACCCAAACGATTAGGCGTTATCGGGGCGGGCGTCATTGGCTTGGAGCTGGGCTCTGTCTGGAAAAGACTCGGTGCTGAAGTTACCATTCTTGAAGCGATGCCGGATTTTCTGGTGTCAGCCGATACCGCAGTTGCTAAAGAAGCATGGAAAACATTCACGCAAAAGCAGGGTTTAGCGATTCACTTGGGTGCCAAAATCACAAAAGTGGATGTCACTAAAAAAGGCGTGACGGTGGCTTATGAGCTGGGCGATGAAGCAAAAGTACTGGAATGTGACCGACTCATTGTATCCGTGGGGCGTATTCCGACAACTCACAGTATTGGTGCCGAAACCGTGGGTTTGGTGATGACAGAGCGTGGGTTTATTGCGGTTGATGCGCAGTGCCGTACCAATTTACCCAATGTTTGGGCGGTAGGAGATGTCGTGCCGGGCCCCATGCTGGCCCACAAAAGCATGGAAGAGGGTGTCATGGTTGCTGAATGTATTGCAGGGCAAAAAGGTCATGTCAATTATGACGTTATCCCATGGGTGATCTATACCCATCCGGAAATCGCCTGGGTTGGTAAAACAGAACAACAGTTGAAAAATGAAGGCGCTGAATACCGTGTCGGGCAAATTCCTTTTGCCGCCAATGGTCGCGCATTAGGACAGGGCGATACGACCGGGTTTGTCAAAATGCTCGCATGTGCCAAAACGGATCGGGTTCTTGGCGTGCATATAATTGGCAATAACGCATCAGAGCTGATTGCCGAAGCCGTAGTGGCGATGGAATTCAACGCATCTTCAGAAGATATTGCCCGCATTTGCCACGCGCATCCTACTTTATCCGAGGCAATGCATGAGTCCGCATTGGCAGTTGATAAACGCGCATTGCATTTTTAGCCATTTGCATTTGCCATGGCGTCTTGTGGTGTCTGGGTAGCGCTTCATTCTGGTAACAAGGTATGGGCTTGCCAGTTGTGAAGATGCTTTCTATGGGTTCGTAGTAATTCGTCTCTATGCCCTATCGAATTCTTAATGCCATTAAAGATGGTGTGCGCAGAGCGTTCAATGCAACACTTGCTGAGCGAAACATTGTTGCCGACGCTGACCAACTGGCTGCTGTAGAACGGTTGCAGGTGTTCTATGACGAATTGCTTGCCCTGAAAGCCGCGCGGCGTAATCGATTGCGCAAGATATTCATTCATCCAGAATTACCCCGGGGTGTCTGGCTTTGGGGCGGGGTCGGTCGTGGTAAAAGTTTTCTCATGGATTGCTTTTTTGATGCCGTTCCTTATCAGAGAAAACGGCGTGTGCATTTTCATGCCTTCATGCGCGAGGTGCACCAAGCACTTAAAACTTACCATTCCGAAAGTGATCCACTGGCCAAAGTAGCCGCCGACATTGCACGAGATACTCGGTTGATGTGTTTTGATGAATTTCATGTGTCAGACATTGCCGATGCCATGATTCTTGGCCGCTTGATGAAAGCCTTGTTTGATGGTGGTGTCGTTTTTTGCATTACCTCCAATTACCCACCCGATGGCCTTTATCCGAATGGGTTGCAAAGACAAAATTTTTTACCGACGATACGGCTCCTGAATCAAACGCTGGATGTGTTGAAAATTGATGCTGGCATAGATTACCGCCTGCGTACTTTAGAGCAGGCAGACATATTTTTAGTCGAGGATTCTGCATTAGCTAATAAAGCTTTGCAGAAAATGTTTCGTCTGCTGGCCGGTGGGGAGGGAAGCACGCAGGACATCACTTTAGTGAATCGCGATTTACCTGTGGTGTGGCGTGCCCAGGGCATCATCTGGTTTGATTTTGCGATACTCTGTGCAGGCCCGCGTTCGCAAAATGATTACCTGGCATTAGCTGAGGAATATCACACGGTGATGTTATCTAACGTGCCAAAAATGACCCTTGATGATTCAAGTGCAGCGCGACGATTTACCTGGCTGGTTGACGTGCTTTATGATTATCGGGTGAAGTTGATTATCAGCGCAGCATGTCCTGCCGAGATGCTGTACACACAAGGTCCGCAAGCAACTGAATTTGTGCGCACGGTTAGCCGTTTGATTGAAATGCGCTCACACGAGTATTTGGCTAGCGCCCATAAATCAGCCATCGCGTTAACACCGAATGAAACAGGTGCGACATAAAAATAGCGCTTGATTTACTTGGCGAATGCTCGGTTAGAATAAGTCAACCTTACCCGGAGGGCAAACCGAATGCTGCATGCTGGAGAAGTCGCACCTGATTTCCTGTTGCCCGATGCGGACATGGCGTGGGTCGATTCTCGCTCGGTATATGGTCAGTACCATGCCGTGTTGTTTTTCTATCCTCGTGACAACACCCCCAATTGCATTATTGAGGCCGCTGATTTTTCAGATCATGAAAGTGAATTTGCCAAACTGGGTTGTAAAATATTCGGCGTTTCACGTGATGATTGTTATTCACACGCAAATTTTCGTGATCTACATGGTTTGTCTGTGCCGCTGCTTTCTGATGAAAAAGGCGAGGTGTGTCGACAATTTGGTGTTAGCCAATACCGCGAGCATGATGGCCACAAAAAACTTTGTATCATTCGTTCTACTTTTATTATCGACAAAAACGGCATTGTTCAGCACGCACTTTACGATGTGCAGCCTAAAGGGCACGCCGCCACGGTTTATCAACTTGTTCAACGTTTAAATGGCAAAGGAAAGCATCATGCAAATCGCTAGAAACAGCGTCGTCACCCTTAAATATACAGTTAAAGATCCGGATGGCAATCTGATTGATGCGGGTAATGCACCACTCGTCTATTTGCATGGCGGTTATGGTGGTATTTTTGATCGCATTGAAGAAGAAATTCAAGGCAAAGTGGCTGGCGATAGTATTGAAGTCAAGCTGCAACCTGAAGATGCTTTTGGGGAGTATGACGCTGAACTAATTATTATCGAGCCGCGTAACTTGTTCCCCGACAACATCGAAATGGGTACCCAGTTTGAGCGTGGTGACGAAGATGATCGCCTATTTACGATCACCGATATTACAGAAGATAAAGTCGTTGTTGATGGTAATCATCCGCTGGCCGGTATGGCGTTGATTTTTTCTTGCACGGTGACGGATGTCCGTGCTGCAACAGCAGAAGAAATTACCCACGGTCACGTTCACGGAGCGCATGGTCATCATCATTAACTCCTGAATATGACAAGGGGAGTGTCTCCTAAATGGAGAGACTCCCCTTGTACGGCGTGATGCCTTTGCTTGAGCCGGCCTAGTCAGCTATTTTTTCTACGACTGATTTCATCTACGGGGGCATCCCCGCCCAGCGCTTTATAGAGTCGGGCTGAAGCGGTGAGCATGGCACTGCGCACTTGAATGGCGCTTTGCTGAGAGGTGAATGCATCGCGTTGCGCATCCAGTAACTCAAGGTAGCTGGAAACCCCCGCGCGATAGCGAGCATCGACAAGTTTTAAGCGTTCGGTTTGAGATTTTTCGGTAGCGTTTAACGCGCTAAGTTGCTCACCCAGCTGATCACGCGCAGCCAGAGCATCGGCTACTTCACGGAAGGCTTGCTGTATGGTTTTTTCGTACTCGGCAACGGCAATGACTTTGCGCGCTTCTGTCAGGCTAACGTTGGCTTGCGTACGGCCGGAATCAAACAGTGGCTCTACTAAGGACGGGGCAAAGCTCCATGCGCCAGTGCCAGCGTCAAACAAGCCGGAGAAGGTCCGGCTTGCTGTACCGAAAGCCAGACTCAGCCCGATGCGCGGAAAAAATGCGGCGCGAGCGGCGCCGATATTGGCGTTCGCCGCGAGCAAACGCTGTTCGGCTGAGCGGACATCCGGGCGACGCAGCAGAACCTCACTGGGTACTGATACCGGCAGCGCAGGTAATTCGCCTTGGTCAATTAGTAGGCGACTTGGCGGCAAATCCTGAGTTACCGTGCCGACGAATAAAGCCAGCGTATTGCTGGCAAGGCGCTGGTTACGTTCGAGATTGGCGAGCTCTGCACGTGCTGACTCATAGGCTGCGTCTGCTGCCAGAAATTCGAGATCCCCGGCGAGACCGACATCACGCCGCTTGCCAATGAGCCGACGACTATCTGCACGACTATCCAGGGTGGCCTGAGCTAGAAGGCGCCGCTCATCGAACTCTTGTAATGAGTAATACGCGTTGGCTACGTCTGCGATCAAACTTAAGCGAAAGGCTTCGCGGGCTTCGGCTGTTGCAAGATAGTTTGCGCGGGCAGCGGCATCAAGGTTTTTAACTCGACCCCAAAAGTCGAGCTCAAAGGC
>JAYTIQ010000003.1:0-10466 GCA_043731705.1 Rugosibacter sp. | reverse complement strand
AGTTCCAGGGCCGTGAGCGTATTGCGGTTGACCCCGGCCTTGCTGGCGAGGTCCAAAACCGACCAGCCGCGACGAATCCGCGCGACGCGGATGCGCTGGCCTAGCTGCGCGATACGCTCGGAAACATGCAGCGGAGTGGAGAAGTTGCTCATGATTTTAGGCTTACCTATACTTAACGCCCATCATAATAGGCAAATTGCGATGATTCCGCAAGCTTCACAAAACTTACTTGATGAAAATAATAGGCACTACTCAAATCAATGGCTAGCTAAGTAGGCAAAGCCAGTGAGAATGACGCTAAACGCGGTCTTGAAATTCTCGTCGAAGAATATACCGTCAGATTTACCGTCAAAACCTCTCGCTGCCCACGTGAGCGCCATCCATCCTCTACTCGCCGGGCGCCCGGTCAGGCTTGACAGTTGCCTGAACAGGCCTCCAGCCCAAGGTCAGCTTTACGATTAGTTTCCCGCTATTCGGGTCAGGTGATTGCCGCCCGCCTGGATGCCCGCACTTGGCTGACAAAAGCCATCGAAAAACCTAAAATCATTCCCACTCAATCGTCGCCGGTGGCTTACCGGAAATGTCGTACACCACGCGATTGATGCCGTGAACCTCATTAATGATACGGTTGGACACGCGCCCTAACAGCTCGTGCGGGAGTTCTGCCCAGCGGGCTGTCATGAAGTCGGACGTTTCCACTGCACGCAAGGCGACGACATACTCATAAGTGCGTCCATCGCCCATCACCCCAACACTCTTCACTGGCAGAAAAACGACAAATGCTTGGCTGGTCTTCTCGTACCAGCCTGCAGCGCGCAGTTCATCAATAAAAATAGCATCCGCCTGGCGCAATAGGTCGGCGAATTCGGGCTTGACCTCACCCAAAATACGCACCCCCAAACCAGGGCCGGGGAAGGGATGGCGGTACACCATCTCATGCGGCAAGCCGAGCGTCACGCCTAGCTCGCGCACTTCATCCTTGAACAGCTCGCGCAAGGGCTCCAGCAATTTAAGCTTGAGTGTTTCCGGCAAGCCACCCACGTTGTGGTGGCTTTTAATCGTGTGCGCTTTTTTGGTTTTAGCGCCTGCGGATTCGATCACGTCCGGGTAAATCGTGCCTTGCGCGAGCCATTGGGCATTGGGCAGTTTTTGCGATTCCGCCTGAAAAACTTCGACAAATTCGCGGCCGATGATTTTGCGTTTTTGTTCCGGGTCGGCCACGCCTTTTAAATGCCCCATAAATTGCGCGGTGGCATCCACATGAATAACTTTAACGCCCAAGTGCATCGAGAAAGTCTCCATCACTTGCTCGGCTTCATTCAAGCGCAACAAGCCGTTATCGACAAACACGCAGGTGAGCTGATCGCCAATGGCACGGTGAATCAAGGCGGCAGCCACGCTGGAATCCACCCCGCCTGAAAGCCCGAGGATGACTTCTTCGCTACCCACTTGCTGGCGTATGGCAATGATGGCTTCATCGACATAATTGGGCATGGTCCAGCTGGCGTCACAATGGCAAATGTCATGCACAAAATGCGAGAACATTTCGCGGCCTTTGAGGGTATGCGTGACTTCAGGATGGAACTGCACGGCATAAAAGCCGCGTGCTTCGTCGGCCATGGCAGCAATCGGGGTGGATTCGTTACTGCCGATGACGCTAAAGCCCGGCGGCAAGGCGGTGACTTTATCGCCATGGCTCATCCAGACATCGAGCAGGCCGTGGCCTTCGGCATTGCTGTGGTCGTGTAAATCGCGGAACAACTTTGAATGGCCTCGGGCGCGGATGGCAGCGTAGCCAAACTCGCGCGTCGCGCCGCTTTCCACTTCACCGCCCAGTTGCTTGGCCATGGTCTGCATGCCGTAGCAAATGCCCAGCACCGGCACGCCCAGCTTGAACACCACCTCTGGCGCCTGCCATTCTTCACCGGCGTACACCGAATTGGGGCCGCCCGAGAGAATAATGCCGCGCGGGTTGAACTCGCGGATGAAGTCTTCGGTGACGTCAAACGAATGCAGTTCGCAATACACCTGTTGCTCCCTCACGCGGCGGGCGATCAGCTGCGAGACCTGCGAACCAAAGTCGAGGATGAGGATTTTCTGGTGGGATTTATTCTGGGAAATCTGTGACATGGGCACGGCCTAAAAATAAAAAAGGCGGCAAAGACTTAAGCTCAGCCGCCCTTTTGAGGTGGGAAATATCAATCGATATGATAGTTAGGGGCTTCTTTGGTAATTTCGACATCATGCACGTGTGATTCACGAATGCCCGCCGAGGTAATCTCGACAAACTCGGCCCGCGTACGCATTTCTTCTATCGTGCCACAGCCCACATAACCCATGGCTGCACGCAAGCCCCCCATGAGTTGGTGGATCACCGCGCCCACCGGACCTTTGTAAGGCACGCGCCCTTCGATGCCTTCAGGCACAAGCTTTTCGATATTGGCATCGGATTCTTGAAAGTAACGGTCTGCCGCACCATCCTTCATCGCCGCCAAGCTACCCATGCCGCGATAAGCCTTGTAGGAGCGACCTTGAAACAAGACGGTTTCCCCCGGCGCTTCTTCTGTCCCCGCAAACAATCCACCAAGCATGACTGCATTCGCGCCAGCGGCCATGGCTTTGGCAATATCACCTGAATAACGAATGCCGCCATCGGCAACGAGCGGCACACCACTGCTGGCAAGCGCATTCGCTACCATATCCACGGCGGTAATCTGCGGCATGCCAACCCCGGCCACAATGCGCGTGGTGCAGATCGAGCCCGGGCCAATGCCCACTTTCACACCATCCGCGCCATGATCAACCAGTGCTTTAGCCGCGCTGGCTGTGGCCACGTTGCCACCAATCACCTCCACCTGCGGAAAATTTTTCTTGACCCATTCAACGCGCTTGAGTACCCCCTCTGAATGACCATGCGCGGTATCCACCACAATCACATCAACGCCTGCTTCGGCGAGCAACGTAGCACGCTCTTCAGTACCTTCGCCCACACCAATCGCCGCGCCAACGCGCAGATGACCCAGACTGTCTTTTGCTGCCAGCGGATGTTCAGATGACTTGAGAATATCTTTCACCGTCATCAAGCCGCGCAATTCAAAATTATCCCCAATGACCAGCACACGCTCCAAGCGATGCTTGTGCATCAAGGCCTTGGCTTCTTCAACTGTTGCACCTTCCTTAACCACGACCAAGCGCTCACGCGGTGTCATGATCGAAGCGACCGAATCATCCATGCGCGTCTCAAAACGTAAATCGCGGTTGGTCACAATACCTACCACCCGTCCGTCTTCGACCACGGGCAAACCTGAGATACGGTTTTTGCGTGTCAGCGCAATAGCTTCACGCACGGTCATGAAGGGCGGAATGGTAATCGGGTCTTTCAAGACGCCGGATTCGAACCGCTTGACCTTGGAAACCTCCGCTGCCTGCTGCACAGGGGTAAGATTCTTGTGCACAATGCCAATCCCGCCTTCTTGCGCCAAGGCAATCGCAAGGCGTGCCTCAGTCACGGTATCCATCGCAGCGGATACTAACGGCATGTTTAATTGAATGTTGCGCGTAAGACGTGTAGCAAGACTGACATCACGAGGAAGGATCGCCGAATGGGCAGGGACCAGGAGGACATCGTCAAAAGTCAGTGCCTTTTGGATGAGTCGCATAACAGGGTATTCCAAAGTACCAAAATCGCATTATACGCGACAGAGGCTACCCTGTAGGCCGC
Source organism: Rugosibacter sp. (assembly GCA_043731705.1). GTDB lineage: Bacteria > Pseudomonadota > Gammaproteobacteria > Burkholderiales > Rhodocyclaceae > Rugosibacter. Next base: position 6,745 of record JAYTIQ010000003.1, on the reverse strand, counting down.
GTAATGGCCTACGTCGAGACAAAGACAAGAGACAAACACATTGACATTGGCCAAGCACCGCTTAAGCGGTCATGCTTTCGCTGCTGCCATTTTTTTTCATAGTACGGCCTTTGCTGGCTTGTTGCTTGCGGACTTCTTTGGGGTCGGCAATCAGCGGACGATAAATCTCTACGCGATCACGGTCGCGCAACAGGGCATCGGGTTTGACGAGTTTAGCAAAAATGCCCAGCTTGGATTGCGCAAGGTCAATTTCTGGATAACGCGCCAGAATGCCGGATTGTGCAATGGCATCTTGCACGGTGCTGCCGGACGGCAACTGGATGCGGATGACATCTTGCCGTGCGGGCAAAGCGTAGACCACTTCAATGTTCAGCATGCCTGCTCCGCCTGGTTGTGTCATATTCTCAGCCTTCTCAGCCATACACTTTTTGCGCCCGTTTAACGAATGATTCCACAAAAGTCTCGGTGATATGGCTAAACACCGGGCCAAGGACTTTTTCCAGCAAGCGATTTGAAAATTCATAATGCAACCGAAATTCGATTTTGCAGGCAGTCTCGCCCAGCGGCAAAAAACGCCATTGGCCATCCATGTGTTTAAGCGGCCCATCGGTTAGCGTAATGTGCATTAAGTGCGGCGCCTCTTTGGCATTATCTGTCGAAAAATGCGATTTAATGCCGTGATAGTTGATATGCAGTGTCGCCGCTGTACGCGTTGCCGTGCGGTTAATCACTTCCGCCCCACCGCACCAGGGCAAGAACTGGGGATAATCTTCAACGCGATCAACCAATTCAAACATTTGTTCGGGCGTGCGTTCGATCAATACGGATTTTTCAACCAGAGCCATCGTCGGTAGCAGCGATGTTGCTGCGGGGGTGAAGTAGAATTGATTTCATTTTAGCGCACCGTCCTGCCACCGCCCCATGAGCATCGCTGATAACAAGAAGGCATTCCACGATTACTTCATCGAAGAACGCTTTGAGGCCGGTCTGGTACTCGAAGGCTGGGAGGTCAAGTCAATTCGTGCCGGACGCGCGCAAATCAAAGAAGCCTATGTGCTGATTAAAAGAGGTGAGCTTTTTTTGATCGGCGCGCACGTTAGTCCATTGCTCTCTGCCTCAACTCATGTGCTGCCCGACCCGGTACGGACACGCAAATTGCTGCTCAACCGCCGCGAGATTGATGAACTCGTCGGCAAAGTCGAACGATCAGGCTATGCCTTGATACCGCTGGATTTGCACTACAACAAAGGGCGCGTAAAACTTGCCATTGGTCTGGCCAAAGGCAAAAAGCAACACGACAAGCGCGAAACCGAAAAAGAGCGCGACTGGGTCCGCGAAAAAGCGCGCGTCATGCGCGACAAACGCGCTTAATTCGATAACAAGCGTCGATAATAAAAAAGAAGTTTGGCGCAAAACGCAATAACTTGATTGCTAGCTAGTTACGCTCTCCACCACGCCCACCATGGTGGCGGCCGCGTCTTTCCTCAGGATAAATATCACGACCTGCATCGCGCACATCACGCCGTAACTGAATCCGATCCTCCGGCGACATGCGCTCTCTTCTTTCTCGGGGTTGATATTCAACAGGCGCATCGCCACGCTTTACCGATCGCTCATCCCGCATGCGTGCACCCGCTTCAAGCCCCATTGCACGATCCTCTCCACGCCAACCAGCACGCTCGAGAAAACTGGAGGGTTGCGCAGTGGCATTCAGGCTCACCAGACACATTGCACCAACTATGTAGCCCAGCAACACCCGATAAAAATTCCGCCGAATTGATTTCATTGTTACTTTCATTAACCACTCCCAGCGCATTAATTAAGTGAAATTCTAGCCCTGACACCGATACCTGAGTGTGACGCTTTGTAATTTTTTGTAAGCTTGGTGAGCAAACGCGCAAGAATCCGGCTACGATTTGTCCCATGAATGAAGAACATGCCCCCAGCAACAAAATCCTGGTAGTTGATGACGACTTGCGCCTGCGTCAGTTGCTGGATCGTTACCTCTCTGACCAGGGCTTTTCCGTCAAAGTGGTGCCTGATAGTGCAGGCATGAACCGCGCCATGGAGCGCGAACGCTTTGATCTCATCGTGCTTGATTTGATGCTGCCGGGCGAAGATGGTCTGGCAATTTGCCGCCGTCTGCGGGCTGAAAAAAATGAGGTGGCGATTATCATGCTCACCGCCAAAGGCGATGAAGTCGAACGTATTGTCGGCTTGGAAATGGGTGCCGACGATTATCTGCCCAAGCCCTTTAATCCGCGTGAGCTGGTGGCGCGGATTCATGCGGTACTCCGCCGTCGTATTGCCATGACCGCCCCAGGTGCGCCTGCCACGACCGAAACCACAGTTCAATTTGGCAAGGTGCAAGTTAATTTGGCCACACGCGAATTACATCGCAACATCGAGGACAACACGGACAGCAAGAACTCCGAAACTACTTTGCTGACAACCGGTGAATTTGGCTTGCTGCGTGTTTTACTGGAACACCCCCGCCAACCCATGAGTCGCGACAAGCTCATGGAATTAGCCCGCGGCCGCGAGTACGAAGTATTTGACCGTGCCATTGATGTACAAATTTCACGTCTGCGCAAGCTTGTTGAAGAAGACCCTGCCAAGCCGCGCTATATCCAAACAGTGTGGGGCTTAGGCTATGTGTTTATCCCCGATGGAGCCAAGCAAAGTCAATGACAGCAATCCCCGAGCGGGGAAAAGAGCGGCCATGTTCAATGCACTAAAAAAGCTATGGCCACGCTCTTTGCTTTGGCGCACGTTTTTGCTCGTTGCACTGTTGATGCTGCTCTCTGTTGCCGCATGGTTCGCCATTTTTCACAGTTACGAGCGCGAACCGCGCGCCAGGCAGCTCGCACAAACACTGGTCAGCGTGGCCAATCTCACGCGTGCCGCCTTGATTTCAGCGCGGGTTGAGGCGCGTCCGGAACTCATCCGCGATCTATCTGACCACGAAGGGATCCACCTCTACCCTGCAGAAGTGGATGACCAGATAAAGCCTTTGCCAGACAATGCATTTTTGCAACGCGTAGAAGAATTAGTGCAATCATCCCTTGGACCCAACACTCGCTTAACACTGGAGCGTGAAGGTGAAGAAGCACTCTTCATCAACTTTCGCATCGACGATACCGCCGATAGCGAATACTGGCTAGCCTTGCCCAGTGATCGGCTGGCGCGGGTTTTACCTTTAAGCTGGATCGGCTGGAGTGCTGCTGCCTTGTTGCTTTCGCTCTTGGGCGCATGGCTGATTGTTTTCCGTATCACACGGCCACTCAAACTGCTGGAGCGCGCGGCCCAAAAAGTCGGCGCTGGCCAGACGCCGCCCTACTTGCCTGAGCATGGGCCCACGGAGGTGGCCACGGTCAGCCATGCCTTCAATCAAATGAGTGCAGACCTGGCCCAGCTAGATCAAGACCGCGCGTTGATTCTGGCGGGTATTTCACACGATTTGCGCACCCCGCTTACGCGTTTGCGCATGGGCATCGAAATGACTACCGATGAGGTCATGCGAGATGGCATGGTAGCCGATGTCGAAGAAATGGATAAAACCATCGGCCAGTTTCTCGACTTCGCGCGTATCGACAGTGGCGAAGCGACGTCAGAAGTTGACCTAAATACCCTGTTGTCCGAACTAGCCACACAATACCAGCGGCGCGAGTTTCCTGTCACCGCTATCCCTCCAACATTACCCAGTGACAGATTCAAAACCTTTACGCGAGGACAACCCCAAGCCTTACGCCGTGCCATAGGCAATCTGATCGATAACGCACTGCGCTACGCTGGCCAAGAACAGCCTATTGAACTCACGCTGACTTACGCAGACCGGATGTGGGTTATCGACGTCAGTGATCGCGGCCCAGGCATACCCGAAGATGCGGTCGAACGCATGAAGCGCCCGTTTACACGATTGGATTCTGCGCGCAGCAATGTCGTTGGTGCCGGCCTGGGTTTGGCCATTGTTGACCGCATTATTCGCACGCACAACGGCCACCTGGAGTTGCTTCCTCGCCCCCAAGGTGGGCTTATTGCCCGCATCACATTGCCCGGTTCATGAACATGCCTGCACCCGATAAGGCATCCCCCGTCGATGCCACCCCGTACACTTTGCTGGGTGGCGAAACAGCCGTACGTCATCTGGTGCAACGCTTTTATGCGCTGATGGACACCCGGCCAGAAGCACAGGGCATACGCCGGCTTCATCCGCAAGATATTGCCGGTTCGGAAGAAAAACTATTCATGTATCTTTCCGGCTGGCTGGGCGGGCCGCAACTGTTCATTAAAAAATATGGCCATCCAAGATTACGCCAACGCCATCTGCCGTTTGCGATCAGCACGGATGAAGCCAGCCAGTGGATGGACTGCATGCGCCAAGCACTAGCTGAAACGACCACGAACGAAGCCTTGCGCGCGCAACTCAATATCGCATTGACAGAGCTCGCCTTGCACATGCGTAACCGGCAGGATCAAGCCACGCCTGTAACGTAAATCTGCCGCCGAGTTTAATTATCGGAATACAACGGGAATACCGCCCGCGCTTCATAGCGCGGATGCATCGCTTGCGGAATCGATTCGAGCAACATAAATTCACGCACAGACCAATCGAGCGGTGAGCCGAGACGTGGCAATGATGCGCACCGTACCCCGCGTGCAAGCGTCACATGCGGCACAAAATGTGGCGTCATGGACAGCATCATAGGCAAGCCCGCTGCGCTTAAAGCGCTCTTGAGCTGAGCCGCTAATATCCAGGGCAGCGCACCCGAATGCAGCGCAGACCTCATCGCTAGTGAATTCGCAAAAAATCGGCGCTGGTGACACAGCGGCAAACGGCAACCTGCCCAAAGTACGCCCCCTTGGGGCCAAAAACCAAGACGATTGAGACGCACGCGCAAATCCGGTTCACCTACACTTTCATCTTCTGCCGCAAGCGCTGCGATAAATGAATCGCTTACCGACTGCGCACAAGCCACCAGCGTATCCAACTGTGCTGAAGTGACACTGCCCAAAAAAGCCAGCGTCAGATGCAGGTTGTGCACCGGCGTAAGACGGCCACCACCTCGAGCCACCACATGATGTCCTAACGCGAGTAAATGCGAGGCAATTTCGTCATCGGGCAACAATGCAAAAAACACACGATGTTTATTTATCACAGCTTTCATGCGGTGCCTGCCAGCAAAACCACGGCCTCGGCAGCGATGCCCTCACCGCGGCCCGTAAACCCCAGATGCTCGGTCGTTTTGCCTTTGATATTGACTGTGGTCACCGCAATGCCCAAATCAGCGGCAATGTTTGCACACATCATAGGCACATACGACGATACCTTGGGTGCCTGCGCAATGATCGTGGCATCGACATTACCCACCTGCCAGCCAGCATTTTTTACCGCCGCCACAGCAAGGCGCAGCAGATGACGACTATCTGCGCCCGCCCATTGCGCTTCGGTATCCGGAAATAACCGCCCGATATCACCTAGCCCCGCAGCACCCAGTAGCGCATCGGTTATTGCATGGAGCAACACATCGGCATCCGAATGGCCCAGCAAACCCTTGGGGTAGGGTATTTCCACACCACCCAGAATCAGCTTACGGCCAGCTACCAGCGCATGCACATCAAAGCCCTGACCAATGCGGAATCCAAGCGTCATGCGATCTCCTGATCGTTAAAATGGTTCACAAGATATTCCGCCAGTTGCAGGTCAGCAGGATAAGTCACCTTGAGATTACTTGTTGTGGACGTCACCAGACGCGGTGCCAAACCCAGCGCCTCGACGGCACTGGCTTCGTCGGTTACAGTGAGCACTTTGCCTGCTGCGTTTTCCATTGTTGCGAGTGCCCGCAGTAACAATCCATGTCGAAACATCTGTGGCGTTTGCGCTTGCCACAAGCCATCACGCGGCACCGTGACGACGCTGCGAGCAACCTCATCGCGCGGCACGCCGGCGCGTTTCAAAGTATCTGCCACCGGCACCGCCAGTAGGCCGCCAACAGCATCTTCTCCAACCTCGCTCATCAATTTTTCAAGCAGGCTCATACTCAAACAAGGCCGCGCGGCATCATGCACGAGCACCCAGTCTTCGGCAATATCACCCAGCAGGAGTGTCATGGCATGCAAACCATTGAGCACGCTTTGCGCACGCGTAGGCCCGCCACAGCGCAGCATATGCAGCCGCGGCCCCAAGCTCGCCATCGTCTGCTCCGGCCAATGCGCATCCTCTGCTGCCAACACCACAAATACACGCTCAATCGCCGCGCTCTCACACAACACCCGCAACGCATGCCAGATCACTGGATGACCAGCCAGCGGAAGATACTGCTTAGGGATCGTATGCTCCATCCGCGCGCCTATGCCGGCCGCAGGAATCAATGCGTAATATGCCATGGCGCGATTCTATCCAATCGCGGTCGCACACAGGTTGCGAGTTTTAACTCACCGCGCGATAAAACAGTAAACCCGCTACGCCAATTACCAGCACCGCAAACAATCGTTGTACGGCAAGCTGGGGTAAGTGGCGAATCAATAAGCGGCCAAAAAACATACCCGTCGCTGTAGCAACAATGAAAGGCAATGCCACAGCCATCGGAAAATGCTGCCCTTGCAAAACGCTAACCATAATACTGCCGCTACCAACCAAAGCGATTACCAGCAGCGATGTCGCGACAATGCCATGCATGCTGATGTCAGTCAGCTTACGCAACGCCGGCACCAGCACAAAACCGCCACCTACGCCAAGCAAACC
>JAYTIQ010000002.1:0-14908 GCA_043731705.1 Rugosibacter sp. | reverse complement strand
TTGGGATGGCGAAACATCGCCGCTTCGGCGCGCAAGGTGTAGCGATGCCAGGGCGAGAGCCGCTCGGCGAGGCGAGACAATGGGCTGCGCAAGGCGGCGCGCAAGGCGAGCCAGGTGGCATGCACGCCATCGCCCGCGCGGTAGATATGACAGCCGGGAATGCGCTCATGGCTTTGCACCAGGTCATATTCACCCGATGCGATGATTTTTTGTACGCCGCGCGCAAAACTCCAGTCGCGCCAGGTGCGGCCGATGTAAAAAGGGTTTACGCGGCGGCCTGCGGATTTTTCTGCTGATGGCGCTTCATTGGTTGATGAAGTTGGTGTTGCCCATTGCCGCGCGATGATGTCGACATCCACGTGTTGCGCTTTCAGGCTGGCAAGCGCGCGTTCGACAAAACGTTCTGCGCCGCCAAACGGCGTATATTTCTGCCGCACGATGGCAAGCTTCACAGCAAGTCCTCGCACGCGGCCATGATCTTTGCTACAGGCAGGGTCGTCAGGCATTCGCTGATCTTGCTGTCGTTGCAACCCGCTCGGCCACACGGGCGGCAAACGTGATTTGTTGAAGTCACAATACGTTGGACGACTTGCCACGGCCCCCATTCGCGGTCACCGGAGGGGCCGAATATCGCCACCGTGAGTGTGCCCATCGCGGCGGCCATGTGCATGGGGGCGGAATCCACACCCACAAACAACTTGGCGCGCGAGGTTAGCGCAGCCAGTTCCTTTAACGAAAGCTGGCCGGATAAATCTATCAGTGATTTTGGATTGAGTGCCCGGTTTGCAAGTATCGTCTGAATCATGGCCATTTCTTGCGCATCGGGTGCAGCGGTCAACACAATGGGCCAGCCCTTGCTGTTCAACAACTGGCACAGTTCGGCGACGCGTTCCGCTGGCCAGCATTTGAACAGCCAGCGCGAGGTGGGATGAACATGAATAAATTTCCCTGCTGTTAAACCGTGCGCCGTCATGAGCTGATCAATGCGTGCTTCTGCGGATGTGCCGGGGATGAGAATCACCCGCTTGTTGGGCGTTGTTGGTGTGAGGCCCAAGGCGCGCAGGCTGTCCAGATTGCTTTCCACCGTATGCCGATCAGGGTGCGATTGTCCGGGGTAAAAATGCGTAAAGCTGCGCGCCCAAAAGCCTTGTTTTTTATTGGCACCCAGGCGCGGCGCAACGGACCAGCGCGGGCGCAGCAAGCGTGTGAGCCACGCGCCTCGTTTATGTACTGAAAGGTGAATGATCAGATCATAATGGCGCGCGCGCAATTGCGCTAACAAGCGCGCTTCGGCTCTTATTTGTTGCCAGATACCCTGCTTTTTCCACTGGCGGTCAATGGCATGCAGTTGCGTCAATTGCGGATGGAGGCTGAGCATGGGCGCGGTATCGGCATACACCAGCGCATCAATCTCACAGCCGGGTGCCAAACGGTGCAGGGCTGAGATGACCGGGCTGGCCAATAAAACATCGCCATGATGGCGTAACTTGATGACTAGGGCGCGGCGCACAGAGGCCGCAGAAAAGACGTCGGAAGGCATCTATGCATTTTGCCAGAGTCGCGCGGTTCATACTGGCTCGTTCACAGATATTCGTTCACGCAGACTGGTTAATGCATACGGGTTAGCGCGCAACTCAGTTAGCAACTAAGTGCGTAAAGCTTGACCAGATTCTGGTTTTCGCCGAAACTTCGCTGATGATGTCTTCCCTCGATTCCTTTGAACGCAAAATTGATCAGCTTTTGGTCATCACGCAGAGTTTGCGTGATGAAAACGAAATGCTGCGCTTGCGTGTTGCTTCACTAGAAGCTGAAAAATCGGCTTTAAATAACAAAATCATCGTGACCTGTGAACGCCTAGCCGCCTTGCGCGACCAACTGCCGGAAATGCCTGAACCATGAGCGAAACGCTGGATATTCATTTACTGGGTAAAGATTACCGTGTTGCGTGCGCTCCGGCCGAGCGTGACGCACTGGCGGCTGCGGTGGCGTTTCTCGACGATAAACTCAAAAGTATCGGTGGCAAAACCTCACAGGCATCTGGTGGCGCGCGCAGTAGCAGTGAGCGCATTGCGGTGATGGCGGCGTTGAACATTGCGCATGAATTACTCACCTTGAAAAATGCAACACCTGACCTTTTTGTCGGGCTTGAAAACGAAACGATTCAGCGTAGAATAAATTCTATTGAAAGCAAGTTGGATAAATCGCTAGCGATGTACCAGTTGCTACCCTGAAGTTTTTGGTCGTTGCAAGGTAGTTGTTGTCGATGTTGTATCTGGTTTGTTTTTCCCGATTTTCCCCTGCGGTGTGCGCCAAGGTCATCATTCTTTGAGCCAATACGCATTGTTGCTGGTTACTGCCCTTGAATGCTGCTGTTGTGATCGCTTCTTGTAAGCGAGCCTGATGCGGCTGGAACGTAACCTCCCTGAACTTAGGTTCAGGATGTCGGCCAAACGCCATGCGCGGGGGAACCCTAAGTCTTGACAGCCCCAGGTGTGCGAATTCTTTCGTACGCTTGGGGTTTGTTTTTAGGCTTTATCGAGTAAAAATGTAGCGTATCTTTTTTTAAAAAAATGCATGGAGGCTTTTGGCATGTCGCGCTATTGGTTGATGAAAAGCGAACCCTCGGTGATAAGCATTGATGATGTGCTGGCCATGCCGCAGCAAACAGTGGATTGGTGGGGCGTGCGCAACTATCAGGCGCGCAATTTCATGCGCGATCAAATGAGTGTGGGAGATGGGGTTTTTTTCTATCATTCGTCCTGCCCCGAACCGGGCATTGCCGGGGTAGCCGAAGTTGCGCGGCAGGCTTATCCTGATCGCACGCAGTTTGACCCTAAGAGCCATTATTTCGATCCTAAAGCGACATCAGAGAATCCGCGCTGGATGAATGTGGATGTGCGTATTGTGCGTAAAACGAGGCTGATCGGTCTGGATGAATTGCGCGCGCATTCGGAGCTGGCGGGCATGCGTACCCTGCAAAAGGGGAATCGCTTATCCATCACGCCGGTGGATCCTGCGGAATGGAAGTTCATCATGAAAAAACTGATAGGCGCGCAATGATCTGGGTAGGCTGGTTTTTCGCTTATCTTGCGCTGGGTGCATTTGCCGGTTTTTTTGCGGGTTTGCTAGGCATAGGCGGCGGTGCTGTGGTGGTGCCTGTGCTGGTGATGATGTTTTCTGCACAAGGGTTTGCCGATGCGCATTTAATGCATCTGGTGCTGGGGACCTCCATGGCGACGATTATTTTCACATCGATGTCCAGCATGCGCACGCATCATCAGCATCACGCGGTTAACTGGGCTGTGGTGAAAACCATCAGCCCTGGCATTATTGTTGGCACGTTGCTGGGGGCACAACTGGCAGCGCATGTGGCGACGAGACCGCTGGCTATATTTTTTGCCGTGTTCATGGCCTATGTCGCGTCACAAATGATCATCAATGCCAAACCGGCCCCTGCGCGCGAGCTTCCCGGCCGTTTGGGCATGCTGGGGGCCGGCTTGGGTATCGGCGGCATTTCCGCGCTGGCAGCAGTGGGTGGTGGCTCGCTCACCGTGCCGTTTTTACTGTGGTGCAATGTCAAAATGCATCAGGCGATTGGCACATCCGCTGCGGTGGGCCTGCCCATTGCGCTGGCTGGCACCTTGGGCTACATGCTGTCTGGTTACGGGGCGAGCGGGTTACCGGCAGGCAGCTTTGGTTTTATTTATTTACCTGCGCTAGCGGGCACGGTGCTGGCCAGTGCGCTGGTTGCGCCTGTTGGTGCGCGGTTGGCACACCGCCTGCCGGTGGCAACACTGAAAAAGATTTTTGCCAGCGTGATCTTGCTGCTGCTGGTAAAAATGCTGCACGGGTTGTTTACCCATTAAGTCATTTCCATTTTGGAAGTGTCAATCCTCCAAAATGTTTTTTTGCCGTCTCATCAGTGCCGACTTTTTATGAGAGCCGATCACGCAGGCATGATCTGTAAAAAATCATCAATCGCGGGGTAGTCTGCGGTATTTTTTTGCGGTTGTCGCGTGTCCGGTTTTTTAACCGCAACCAAATGCGCGATGCCATAACGGCGGGCGGAATCCAGCACCGGCAAACTGTCATCCACCAGCAGGGTGCGCGCAGGGTCAAAGGGTTCGATTTTGTTCAAGTGTTGCCAGAACGCTTGCTCTTCTTTGGCCGCGCCCAGAGTGTGTGAGCTGATGATGGCATCAAAGTGCGGGGTGAGTCCGGTGCGGGCCATTTTCAAGGTCACGCTTTTATGATGTGCATTAGTCGCCAGAATAATGCGCCGCCCGCTCAACCGGACGGCAGCAAGAAAGGTGAGTACATGCGGGTGAATTGCAATTAAGTGCGCTACTTCTTCTTTTAATTGCATGATGTCCAGCCCCAGCTCGCTTTGCCAGAAATCGACGGAATACCAGGCGAGCGTGCCTGCGCCTTGGCGAAAGCGTGTCATCAATTCGTGGCGTACCACATCGTGTGGCCGATCAAGCGCTTCAGCATAGCGTTGCGGCAAATGTGTCTGCCAGAAATGGTTATCAAAATGCAGGTCAAGCAAAGTGCCATCCATATCGAGCAAGACGGTGTCGATGTGTTGCCAATTAACGAGTGGGTTCATAGCGGTCCATGAGAAGAATTTTTACTGGCCACGAAATTGTGGCGCGCGTTTTTCCAGAAAGGCGGCGAGGCCTTCTTTGTAGTCTGCGGTATCCAGAAAATAAAACGAGGCGCGTTTTTCTTCAGTTGTTAGTGGATTTTTATCGCACAAGCGATTGATCCATTGCTTGTGCGCACGCGCTACCAGCGGCGCGCCTTTGGCGATGCGGCGGGCGGTGGCAAGCGCTTCGTCAAACACGGCGGCATCCTCCACTACGCGGCTCACCAGGCCTTTGGCATAGGCTTCATTTGCCGTAAATAATTTTCCTTCGAGCAAAATTTCCTTGGTCACTGCTGGACCCGCCAAGGCCAGCAAACCTTCCAGCTCGCCGGGATACATCGAAAAGCCGAGCTTCATGATGGGCGCGCCTAATTGCGCGTTGCGCGCAGCAATGCGCAAATCGCACGCGCAGGAAATCTCCAGCCCGCCGCCAATGCACGGGCCGAGGATGGCGGCAACCGTTGGCACGGGGCATTGGGCAATGGCAGCAAGCGCTGCGCCGACGGCCTCGTGGTAACTCATGGCTAGATCGACCGTGGCGCGCGCGGTGCGAAATTCTTCCAGATCGCCGCCGGCGGCAAAGTCCGCGCCCTCGCCACGAATGATGATGCAGCGCAACGTATCGTCCTCACTCAGGCCGCGCATGACGTGGTGCAGTTGTTGCCACATGGCGGCATTCAAGGCATTGAGTTTGTCCGGGTTGGATAGCGTCACGGTGGCGATGTCATGTTCGCGTGAGCTGAGTATGGCGGGTGTATTAATGGATGTATTCGTGATTGTCATCATAGTTGTCACAAGAGTTTATGCGCTCATTTTATCGGTCTTTGCATGACAACCATGAGCACGCTGTGGCTCCTGCGGTATAGTCAGACGAATGAAAATCTCACAGCAACACTTTGCTTTTTTGCTCGCCGCACTCTCGGCGATCGGCCCGTTTGCGATTGATACTTATCTTCCGGCTTTCCCGGAAATGGCACAGCAGTTGGGCACATCGGCGCTGCACATTCAGCAAACGCTGACTTTCTATCTGGTTCCCTTTGGCTTCATGATGCTGTGGCATGGCACCTTGTCGGACGCCTTGGGCAGGCGCCGCATTATTCTCGCCGGATTATTGCTATTCGCTCTGGGTTCATTGGTGTGTGCTTTTGCTAACCGTATCGAAGTGTTATGGCTCGGTCGTGCCTTGCAAGGCATGTCGTCCGGCGTGGGCATGGTGGTCGGCCGCGCCATGGTGCGTGATGTGCTGCATGGTGCCCACGCACAACGGTTGATGGCTAAAGTAGCGATTCTTTTTGCCATTGCGCCAGCGGTTTCTCCCATTGTGGGTGGCTACCTGTTGCGCTTTTATGACTGGCGGGGAATTTTTATTTTTCTCGCGCTGTTTGCAGGCATCTTGCTCGCTGCGTGTTTGGCATGGCTGCCCGAAACGCTGGCCGTGGAAAAGCGCCAATCGCTGCATCCCGTAAAGTTATTGCAGGCTTATCAGGACATGCTGAGTCATGGGCTGTTTAATCGGCTGGCATTGACCAGTGCGTTTACCTTCAATGCCTTTTTTATTTATGTGGTGGCAGCGCCCGTATTTCTTATTCGCCATCTGGGGCTCACGCCACAATCGTTTGCAGTGATGTTTGTGCCTCAGGTGATAGGCATGATGATCGGTTCTTTTTTGTCGGGCAGATTTGCCGGGCGGCTCACGCATCGGCGTACTATCGTGATCAGTTTGGGCATCATGGCTTTCGCTGCGAGCTTGAACCTGATCATTAATCTGACCTTGCCACCGAGCCTGCCCTGGTCGATTCTGCCCTTGCCGATTTTTGCCTGCGGCATGTCACTCTCGATGCCCAATCTGCAGCTATTGGTTCTGGATTTATTTCCCGAGCGGCGAGGGCTGACTTCCAGCACCATGAGCGCGATCTCTACGCTGGTCGGTGCGTTATCAACCGCTTTGCTTGTTCCGCTGCTGTGGGATAGTACGCTGGGTCTTTCACTCGGCATGGCGGGATTTTTGGTGTTGGGCGTGATTAGTTTTGCACTCACCCGGCCATCAGATGAAGCTCACGCAGGCGCGTGATAGTGGTTGAACAGCGGCTGAACGCCGGAAAGTCGGCGCTGGTGAGACGGCGATAACTACAAAGAGGCCGTGTTTTCTGGCTGCTAAGATAATCGGCCTTTCAAGGTAAGATTAATTTCTTTTCGATCATTTTTACTCTATTGGCATCCATGAATCCTTCTCCTTTCCCCACACTCTTTTCACCCTTGAAAGTCGGCACGCACGTATTGAAAAATCGCGCCATCATGGGCTCGATGCATTTGCGTCTGGAAACCATGGATCGACCGCTGCAACGGCAGGCGATGTTTTATGCGGAACGTGCGCGCCAAGGTGTCGCCTTGATGGTGACAGGTGGCTTTGCACCCAATACGGATGCGCTCCTTGAAGAGGGTGGCCCTTTGCTGGATACCCCTGAGCAGGCGGAAAAATTGCGCTTTATTACCGACGCGGTGCATGCCGAAGGGGGGCGCATGCTGTTGCAGATATTGCATGCTGGCCGCTATGCACGCATTCCTTCACCGGTGGGACCTTCCGCCATTGCTTCACCCACGCACCGCAGCATTCCACGTGAATTGACGGCAGCTGAAATCGAAGCCACGATTGAAGACTTCATGCGTTGCGCTGAGCTTGCGGCGCTGGCGGGGTTTGATGGTGTGGAGGTGATGGGTTCGGAAGGTTATCTGCTCAACCAGTTCACCGTCACGCGTACCAATCAACGCACGGATGCTTGGGGTGGCAGTCTGGAAAATCGGCAGCGGCTGCCGGTGGAGATTGTGCGTCGCATGCGGCAGCGTTTAGGCGCGGATTTTTTAATCATGTTCCGCATCTCTGCACTGGATTTGGTAGAAGGTGGTGCAGATGCGCATGAAGTCATCCAGCTTGCGCAGGCGATTGAAGCGGTCGGGGCGGATATTTTGAACACCGGCATTGGCTGGCATGAAGCGCGTATCCCGACGATTGCGTATGTGGTGCCGCGCGCAGTCTGGCGTTTTGCTGCGGCGCGAATAAAACGTGCGGTGTCGATTCCGCTAGTGACCTCTAACCGCATCAATATGCCGGAAGTCGCCGAGAACATTCTGGCCAGTGGCGACGCTGATTTAGTGTCGATGGCACGACCTTTTCTGGCCGATCCGGCGTTTATGGCTAAAGCAGAAGCAGGCCGTGCGGATGAAATCAATACCTGCATTGCTTGCAATCAGGCGTGTCTGGACTACATTTTTTCAGACCGCCCGGCGACTTGTTTGGTGAACCCGCGTGCGGGGCAAGAGCTGACTTTTTCTGAAATCAAACCCGCGTCAGCACGCTATCGCGTGGCGGTTGTTGGTGCGGGTGTTGCCGGGTTATCGTGCGCCGTCACCGCTGCTGAGCAAGGACATCAGGTCACTTTGTTTGAGGCGGCAGAGATTATTGGCGGGCAGATTAATTACGCACGGCAAATTCCTGGCAAACAGGAATTTAACGAGCTGTTGCGTTATTTCAAGCGGCGTCTGGAGGTGCTGGGTGTGAATGTGCAGCTAGGCCGCAAGGTGACAGCAGAGCAATTGATAGTAGATAAATTTGATCGCATCGTCATCGCGACAGGCGTGTTTCCGCGTGTGCCCGCTATTTCCGGCATCACGCATGCCAAGGTGGTGAGCTATGTGGATGTGCTGTCGGGTCGGGCAGTGCCAGGACAGCGCGTGGTGATCATCGGTGCAGGAGGCATTGGTTTTGATGTGGCTGAATTTCTCTGCCATTCACCCACGGGGGCTACGGCCATCACGCCCGATCCAGTGGCTGAGTTTTTTACCAAATGGGGCGTGAATACGTCGCTAGATGCGCATGGCGGCCTGCAGACGGCAGCTTTGGCACCCGCCCGGCGACACATCACCCTGGTGCAGCGTAAGCCGGATAAACCTGGTCGCACACTGGGGCTGACCACGGGTTGGGCGTTAAAGATGAGTTTGCAAAAATATGGCGTGGAGATGCTGGCCGGTTGTCAGTACGAGACCATTGATGATGCGGGGCTGCATCTCACGATGAACAACCAGGCACGCGTATTGGCTGCGGATACCATCGTGCTGTGTGCGGGACAAGAGAGCGAGCGTGGTTTGTTTGGTGCCCTGTGTGCAAAAGGAGTAACGCCAGCCTTGATTGGTGGTGCAGAAGAGGCGGGGGAGCTGGACGCCTTGCGTGCGATTGATCAAGGTATACGCTGCGCGCTTGGCTTGTAGCGGGATTTGCTGCGGACACATTGGCTAAAGTGCTAAAAGTATCCGCTATACTAGAAAAAACAAAAGAATAAAAAGTCAGTAGAAGCGCATTAGCTGTTGTTCCTTATTCACCCTGTTGATTGACACTATGGATTTTTCACAAGCGGAGGAGCACGCCAGTATTCGCGATGCCGTGGGCAAGATTTGCGCGCGGTTTGACGATCATTACTGGTTGGAAAAAGATCGCGTGGGCGGCTTTCCGCACGAGCTGCACCGCGCCTTGGCCGATGGCGGCTGGTTGGGCATTTGCCTGCCGACGGAATACGGTGGCAGCGGCATGGGCATTGCCGAAGCGGCGGTGATGATGCAAACCATTGCTGCTTCCGGCGCGGGCTTGTCCGGCGCATCCGCTGTGCACATGAACATTTTTGGCCTGCAACCGGTGGCCGTGTTTGGTACGCCAGAACAAAAACAGCGCATGTTGCCGCCACTCATTGCCGGACGCGAAAAAGCCTGTTTTGCAGTCACTGAACCTAACGCGGGTTTGAATACTACCCAACTGCAAACTCGCGCCGAACGCGTGGGCGAGCATTATGTGATTTCAGGCGAAAAGGTGTGGATTTCCACCGCGCAAGTGGCCGAGAAAATGCTGATTCTGGCGCGTACCACGCCGCTGGAACTATGCACCCGGCCCACGCTGGGCTTGAGCTTGTTTTATACCGACCTGAATCGCCAATATGTTGAGTTGCGCGAAATCGACAAAATGGGGCGCAAAGCTGTCGACTCCAACCAGGTATTCATAGACGGCTTGCCCGTGCCCGTGGCTGACCGTATTGGCGAAGAAGGCCGTGGCTTTGAATACATTTTGCATGGCATGAATCCTGAACGCATTTTGATTGCGGCCGAAGCGATAGGCCTCGGGCGCGCGGCGTTGAATCGGGCCACGCGCTATGCCAATGAGCGCATCGTGTTCAACCGGCCGATTGGGCAAAATCAGGCGATACAACACCCGTTGGCTGAATCGTGGATGGCTTTGCAAGCGGCAGAATTGATGATGCAGCGCGCGGCCTGGAAGTATGATCACGGCGAGCCTTGCGGGGCGGACGCGAACGCGGCGAAATATCTGGCGGCGGAAGCCGGGTTTGACGCCTGTCAACGTGCGGTGATGACCCACGGCGGTTATGGCTATGCCAAGGAATACCACGTTGAGCGCTACTTGCGTGAGATCATGATCCCGCGCATTGCGCCGATCAGCCCGCAGTTGATCTTGTGTTACATCGCAGAAAAAGTATTGGGTTTGCCCAAGTCGTATTAACCATTTTGCATAAAAAGCAGCACCTCTTTTTGATTATTTTGGACGATTAACCATGAATAGCGATCATTTGGATACTGAACGGCAAGACAACAGGCGCATGCTGGCTGAGAGTGCGCAAACCTTTGCCACCAAAGCTTCGCCGCTGACGCGCGCGCGCGGTTTGCGCGGCTCGGCAAGCGGCTTTGATCGCAGCTTTTGGGGCAAGCTCGCCGAGCAGGGCTGGACAGGGCTCTTGATCCCCGAAGCGTTTGCAGGCTATGGCCAGGGCTTTGGCGAAATGGCCGCGGTGGTGAGTGCCTTGGCCACGCAAGTGGCGCCAGAACCCGTGGTGCCTGCCCTGGTGTTTGCCAGCCGGGTCATTGAAAATACAGGTAATGGTGATCTGCAACAGCAGTTGCTGGCAAGCATCGTAGCCGGTGAGCTGATTCCTGCCGTGGCCTGGCAGGAAGAACTGGCGGGTTTGCAGGTGAATTTGATGGCCAACGCCGTAGTGGCAGCGCCGACTAATTCAGGCATCCAGCTGACTGGCGAAAAGCATCACGTGCGCCCCGGCGCGGATTGCGATGGTTTTATCGTGACGGCAAAGCAAGGCAATGGCCTGTCGCTTTGGTGGGTGCCAGCAAATGCTGCTGGCGTTAAGGTGCGATCAGTGGCCTTGGCGGACGGCACCAGTGAAGCCAGCGTGCGCTTTGATGGCGTGATGCTCGATAGCTCGCAATGCCTGGCGCAAGGGGATGCTGCGACAGTGGCGTTCACCCGCGCCTATGACGAAGCTTTGGTGATGACCAGTGTGGAACTGCTCGCCTTGCAACAAGCCATGCTCAATATGACGCTGGAGTACCTGCGCACCCGTGTGCAGTTTGGCAAGCCGATTGGCAGCTTTCAAGCCTTGCAGCATCGCGCGGTGGATTTGCTGATTCAGCAGGAACTCACTTCATCCGTGCTGTCCCAGGCCTTGGTGACGCTCGATGGCGATGACAGCAATGCCTTTGAGCGTTCCGCCATGGCCAGCCGCATCAAGGCGCGCGCATCCGACGCGGGTTTATTGCTGGCGCGTGAATCCATTCAGTTGCACGGCGCGATTGGTTTTACCGATGAGTACGATCTGGGCTTGTATGTGCAGCGCGCGCTGGTGTTGTCCGCCTGGCTCGGCAATGCGCAAATGCATCGCCGCCGTTATGCCAATCTAACTCAAATGAATACCGCGTCTGTTTGAAGCAAGGAGAATAATGATGACGACAACAAACCAAACAATCAAGCAAACGACGGACTGGAACGCGCTCGATACCGAAGCATTCCGCCTCATGGTGCGCGCGTTTTTTGAACAAAACTATCCCGCTGAATTACGCTATCCCAAAACTCGTTTGCGCTGGGCTGAGATTAAAGGCTGGTACATGACATTGTCAAACAAAGGCTGGGTTGCGCCCAGCTGGCCGCAAGCGCACGGCGGCATGGGCTTGAGCCCGGAAAAGCTGATTGCGTTTATTGAAGAGCAGGAGCGCTGGGGTGTAGGGCGCGCACCAGACATGGGCATCACCATGATCGGTCCGCTGTTGATTCAATATGGCAGCGAGGAGCAACAGCAAAAATACCTGCCCAAAATCATTCAGGGCGAAAACATCTGGTGCCAGGGGTATTCCGAGCCGAATGCCGGTTCTGATCTGGCCAGCTTACGTACCGATGCAGTGGAAGATGGGGATGACTTCATCATCAACGGGCAAAAAACCTGGACCACGCTCGCGCAAGACGCAACGCATATTTTCTTCCTGGCGCGCACCGATAAAACCGTCAAGAAGCAAGAAGGCATCAGCTTTTTGCTGGCCGACTTTACAACGCCGGACATTACCGTGCGGCCGATTCGCAACATTGCCGGGCATGAGGAATTTTGCGAAGTCTTTTTTGAAAACGTGCGCGTGCCCAAGGCCAATCTGGTCGGCGGCTTGAATCAGGGCTGGGGCATTGCCAAGGCGCTGCTGGGCTTTGAGCGGATTTTCCTCGGTAGCCCCAAGCAGTCGCAATATGCGCTCGCACGCGTGGAAGCCGCCGCGCAGGCCCTGGGCTTGTTCGGCGATCAGGGTTTTGTGGATCGCTATACCCAATTGCAACTGGATGTGGCCGATTTGAGCGCGCTGTATGTGCGTTTTGTCGAGCAAGTCAAACGCGGCGAAAAGTTGGGGCCGGATGTTTCCATGCTCAAAGTATGGGCGTCAGAAACCTTTTCGCGGCTGGCCAATTTGCTGGTTGAAATCACCGGCGGATCAGGCGCCGTGGCGGGCGATATTGAGGTGAACGGCAAAAAGATTGATGTGCTGACCAGTTTTTACAATGCGCGGCCAGCAACGATTTACGGCGGCAGCAATGAGATTCAGCGCAACATTCTTGCGGCCAGCGTGTTGCAATTGCGCAGTTAAATTATTCTAAAAATCATAAGTGAGCGATATGACGAATGATTTCAGCGGCCCCGGGCAGGACGCCGTTTTTGCGGCGTTTCTGGCAGACGGGCGGTTCATGCTGCAGCAATGCGATGATTGCAAAAAACATGTGTTCTACCCGCGTGTGCTGTGCCCGCATTGCGGCTCACCATCACTTACCTGGCAGCCTGCTAGCGGCCAAGGCACGGTGTATTCCACCACCGTGGTGCGCAGAAAACTCGAGCAAGGCGGCGACTACAATGTGGCGCTGGTTGATTTGAGCGAGGGCCCGCGCATGATGAGCCGGGTGGATGGCCTATCGCCGCATGAGGTCACGATAGGCATGGCGGTGCGCGCGCAAATTATTGACGAGCCGAAAAAAGGCAAGCTACTGGTATTCACGCCAGCGCAAGGCGGTGCCGCATGAAGACAACTGACTTGCGCGGCAAAACCGCAATTGTCGGCGTGGGCCTGGGCGGCTTGCCCTCAGCGCCGGACCGCAGCTCGATGGAAATTCAAACCGAAGCGGTGCATCGCGCCTTGGCCGATGCGGGATTGAAACCCGGCGATGTTGATGGCTTATTTACCGGCTCATCGCACGCCTTCATGCCGGCCTTGTCCACGGCGGAATACTTGGGGATACGGCCGAAAATTTCGGACACCACGATGATCGGTGGCTCATCCTTCATCGGCCATTTATTGCCTGCGACGATGGCACTGCAATATGGCTTGTGCGATGTGGCGCTGATTTGCTATGGCAGCAACCAGGGCTCGGGCTTTGGCAAGCTCAAATCCATGTCCGAGCCGCAAACCTATGAAGCGCCGTATGACCCGCGCCATCCGATTACCAGCTATGCGCTGGCAGCAGCACGCCATATGCACCAGTTCGGCACGCGCCGTGAAGACTTGGCCGAAGTCGCCGTGGCGGCGCGGCGCTGGGCGCAGCTGAACCCCCTGGCTTTTGCACGGGATGACCTCACGATAGAACAAGTGATGGCTTCCCGCATGGTGAATGACCCGCTATCAAAACTCGATTGCTGTCTCGTCACCGATGGCGGCGGCGCGCTGGTGTTGGTGCGCAGCGAACGCGCCAAAGACTTTCCCAAGCCGCCGGTGTATATGCTGGGCACGGCCATGGCGCACTGGCATCGGCAAATCAGCAGCATGCCTGATTTAACCGTGACGGCCGCGGCCGAATCCGGCCCGCGCGCGTTTGCCATGGCGGGCTTGACGCCAGCGGACGTGGATGTGGTTGAGCTGTACGACGCGTTCACCATCAACACGATTTTATTTTTGGAAGACCTGGGCTTTTGTGCCAAGGGCGAAGGCGGCGCATTTGTGCGCAATGGCCGCATCGCGCCGGGCGGCAGCCTGGCCGTGAACACCAATGGTGGCGGTTTGTCGTGTTGCCATCCGGGCATGTATGGCACCTTTTTGCTGATCGAAGCCGTCCAGCAACTGCGCGGCGAAGCGGGCGCGCGGCAAGTGGATAACACGCACATCGCGCTATGCCACGGCAACGGCGGCGTGTTGTCGAGCCAGGTGACAGCGCTTTTGGGGGATGCGTCCACGCTGTAATTCAACGTCATTGACTGAAAACCGGATGGCTGATTAAAGAAAAAACCACAGGAGAGCGTTGCATGACAATTAACTACGACAAGCTGATGGCCTGGCCATTCGAGGATGTGTGCCACACCTACACCGCGCGCGACACCATGCTGTATGCCCTGGGTGTCGGTCTGGGCGCGGATCCGATGAATGAGGACGAGCTGCGCTTTGTATTTGAGAAAAATTTGCAGGTCTTGCCAACCTATCCGGTGGTGCTGGGCTACCCCGGCTTGTGGATCAAAGACCCCGGAACGGGAGTTGACTGGACGAAGCTTGTGCATGGCGAGCAAGGCTTGCGTATCCATCGCCTGCCGCAGACGTCAGGCGAAGTGATCGGCCGCACGCGGGTGACGGGTGTGATCGACAAGGGCGAAGGCAAGGGCGCGCTGGTGCTCTCCGAGCGCAAAATTACCGATGCGGCCAGTGGCGAGTTGCTATGCACCTTGACGTCCACGACATTTTGCCGGGCGGACGGGGGCTTTGGCGGCCCCTCGGGTTCCGTGCCTCAACCGCACGCCTTGCCTGAGCGTGCGCCGGATCATGTGTGTGACCGGCCGACAGACGCGCGCGCTGCGCTCATCTATCGCTTGTCGGGCGACTACAACCCGCTGCATGCCGAGCCTGCCATGGCTAAAAAGGCGGGCTTTGAGCGGCCGATTTTGCATGGCTTGTGCACGTTTGGCA
>JAYTIQ010000001.1:0-20870 GCA_043731705.1 Rugosibacter sp. | reverse complement strand
GCCGTGGCTGTTGGCGCCGCGATTCAAGGCGGCGTGCTACAAGGCGAAGTCAAGGACGTGCTGCTGCTTGATGTGACTCCGCTCTCGCTCGGCATCGAGACCATGGGCGGCGTGATGACCAAACTGATCCAGAAAAACACCACGATCCCGACCAAGGCCAGCCAGGTCTTCTCGACCGCCGACGACAACCAGAACGCGGTCACCATCCATGTGCTGCAAGGCGAGCGCGAAATGTCCGCCGGCAACAAGAGCCTGGGCCAGTTCAACCTGTCTGACATCCCGCCCTCGCCGCGCGGCATGCCGCAGATCGAAGTGACTTTTGACATCGATGCCAACGGCATCTTGCATGTGTCGGCCAAGGACAAAGGCACCGGCAAGGAAAACAAGATCGCCATCAAGGCGAACTCGGGCCTGTCTGAAGAAGAAATCCAGCGCATGGTGAAAGACGCCGAAGCCCACGCCGAGGAAGATCACAAAGCCCGCGAAATGGTCGACGCCCGTAACCAGTGCGATGCCATGGTGCATTCCATCAAGAAATCACTGGCCGAGCATGGCGACAAACTAAGTGCGGAAGAAAAGTCCGCCATTGAAGCCGCCATTGCCGAGGCTGAAGCCGCCCTGCAAGGCACCGACAAAGAAGCTATCGAAGCCAAGACGAAAGCCCTGACCGATGCATCAATGAAACTCGGCGAAAAAGTTTACGCTGAATCCCAGGCGGCAGCCGGTGCTGGAGGATCTGGTGGTGCGTCAGATGCAAGTGGCGCGGGACAAGCCAAGGCCGACGAAGGCGACGTAGTCGATGCTGAATTCACCGAAGTAAAGGACAAGAAGTAAACCCCCGCAGAAAATTGATATAACTCCCTCGGGCCGCTTGCCATTTTGGCTGCGGCCCGTTCTGCTTGGCTCTGACAACTCTGAATAATCATGGCAAAACGCGACTTCTACGAAATTCTTGGCGTCAATCGCGACGCTTCCACTGAAGATATCAAAAAGGCCTACCGCAAGCTGGCCATGAAGCACCATCCGGATCGCAATCCGGATAACCCCAAATCAGAAGGTCTCTTCAAGGAAGCCAAGGAAGCCTACGAGATTCTCTCGGACGAACAAAAACGTGCCGCTTACGATCAATACGGCCACGCGGGCGTCGACCCGCAAGCCCGCAGCGGCGGCGGTAATAGTGGATTTGGCGATTCCTTTTCAGACATCTTTGGCGATATTTTCGGTGGTGGCGGCGGCAGTCGCTCCAATGTCTATCGCGGGGCCGACCTGCGCTACAACCTCGAAATTTCGCTGGAAGATGCCGCCCACGGCAGCGAGACCCGCATCCGCATTCCGACTATGGCCGAGTGCGAAGTATGCGCTGGCAGTGGTGCCAAAAAAGGCACGCAACCCAAAACATGCCCCACCTGCGCGGGCCATGGCCAAGTGCGCATGCAACAAGGTTTTTTCTCGGTGCAGCAAGCCTGCCCCAAATGCCACGGCACCGGCCGCTACATTCCCGACCCTTGCACCACATGCCATGGCGCTGGCCGCATCAAGCAACACAAAACTCTTTCCGTCAAAATTCCTGCGGGTGTTGATGAAGGCGATCGTATCCGGCTTAGCGGCGAAGGCGAAGCCGGCGTTAATGGCGGCCCGACTGGCGACCTTTACGTGCAGATTCACCTCAAGCCGCACGCTGTTTTTCAGCGCGAGCATGACGACCTGCACTGCGAAATGCCGGTGAGCTTCACTACCGCCGCACTCGGTGGCGAAATCAAAGTGCCCACGCTGGATGGCGCAGCCCATCTCAAAATTCCCGCGGGCAGCCAAACCGGCAAAGCATTTCGCCTGCGTGGCAAAGGCGTCAAAGGCGTGCGATCCCATGCCCATGGCGACCTGCTCTGTCATGTCGTGATCGAGACCCCTGTAAACCTCACCGATCGGCAAAAAGAACTGCTGCGCGAGTTCGAAGAAATCAGCCAGGGCGACGCCGGACGCAACAACCCCAAAGCCCAGGGCTGGCTGGATAGGGT
Organism: Rugosibacter sp.; assembly: GCA_043731705.1. GTDB lineage: Bacteria > Pseudomonadota > Gammaproteobacteria > Burkholderiales > Rhodocyclaceae > Rugosibacter. The sequence goes on along the minus strand of JAYTIQ010000001.1, from coordinate 18,855 downwards.
GAAGGATTTTTTTAGCGAGTGATGGTCAGCACGAGACGACCAAAAAGTTTCCAGATACGGATTCAAAATGCGAAGAGGTATCTTTGAATCCGTATCTGGACAGTCGGACGGCGCTGGCGGGACGGCAGTCTTGGCCTGCACTCACCCAGAAAAATGTGGGCCGTCTCGCCATCCCGTCGAAGCCGACTTAGGCCCCGGTATCGCCACGCCTTACTGGCGCAGGTTTTTTTGTTGCGGCAATCGCAATGCTGCGCAAGCCCGGCACGGCATCCATTCGATCTACGCATAGGGCATCGGTTCTCTTGATTCGTTCGTTTGCGATCAAGAAAACAATTTGAGCTTTGTACTTTTATTTATAATCGGCAGCCACATATAAGCAAATGCATTGGTCATATCTTCACCTCATTCTATGTTTTTTCAGATGATCGTAATTCAGCCTGGCGCTTTATTTCCTTCGTTTCACACACTGATTGAACATAAAAGGCTCTAGCGCCATAATGCTGCCCTACTATGCCTGATTCAAATAACCCCTCCTTCTCGTTTCATATTGATGGTGGCACACCTGATGAGCATGCCGTACCGGCGGCGATACTCGTCCAGATTTTGGAGAATGCCCAGCGCGCCTTCGAGTTGATCGGGGTACATGTTGAGGGGCGCGGCATCAAGGAGCGTGCACGGGTTTCCGCAGCCACTAGCCAGCGGTTCCAGCTCATTTGCCAACTGCCCGAGTCCGGTAGTTATGCCATGCCTGTAACGGTTGGCGGAGCAGGGGAACTCTTTGTTGCGGACTTGGCAAACAAGGCATTCGGCATCTTTCGTGGGGTTATGGAACACGTGTCCGCACGGAGCACGGTGGGCTTGGCGACAGTCCTGCCGGATGAGCGCATCCGCCGCCGCGTGTTGGAAGCCGTCAAAGGCATGGCGCCCCGGGCGGACGCCAAATGGAAGCTGAACCTGCACGATGACCACGACGTTTCCTTCGCCACCTTCGATGTCGAGACCATCCCATTCGTGGAAGAAACGCTGGTTTCCGTTGAACAGCGCGAGGCGGCACGCGTTGTCACCGGCGAACTGAAAAGCATCGACTTCACCGAACGCAAGGTCACCATCATCTACCCGCCCACCAGCAAAGAGTTGGCGTGCATCTACGAAGAAACCGTCGAAGACCTGCTCTATGAAAAGCGCCGCGACCTGATCCAGGTCACAGGCCGTGTGCTGCTGGACGACCAGGGCGCGCCCAAGCAGATCATCGACGTGACCGACATCCGCGATCTCGACCTCTCCACGCTGGCGCTCGACACCGTCCGGCATAGTGGCCTTACCCTCAAGGCCGTGCCCGCCCTTAGCTTCGAACCCACGCTGGATGAAAGCAAGCAACTCTTGTGTATCGAACACGGCGAACTGGGCATCGACGTTTACGCCCCCACCCGCGAGACCTTGCTTGCCGAACTACACGAGCAACTGGCGATGCTCTGGCGGGAATACGCCCAAGCTTCTGATGATGAATTGGACGCACCTGCCCGCCAGTTGAAGCAGGCCTTGCGGGCGCGATTCACCGAGGCAGCCCATGCCGCGTAAGCAAAACGATGTGGAAAAAAGCCTGGAAGCAAAAGGCTTCCAACGCGCCAAGGGCGACCACAATTTTTTTCACTATCACTCCAAGGCGGGAAAAAAATCGCGCGTCTTCACCAAGACCAGTCACAGTGCGCGCGAGATTGACGACAACCTGCTCTCGCAAATGGCCAAGCAATGCAAACTGAGCAATAAAGATTTCGGCCTGCTGATCGATTGTCCGCTGGATCGGGATAGCTACGAGGCAAAGCTCATTGCGCAAGGAGCGGTTGAAGGGCTGACCGCCTGATCGACCGGCCTTTGTTCTTGCCATAGGACATGACGCGTGTAACCAGCAACTTTAAGTGTTCGTGATTCATCCCAATGGTCTGGCTTTATTGATTCGTTCGTTTGCGATTAAGAAAATAATTCGAGCTTTGCACCCTTATTTTTTCAGAACCCATAATTTACAGCCTTCCAATTTGTACCAGTTTGCGGTTGTGGTGCCTGTGCCCCCAATTCTGCGAAGAACTGGCTGGATATTGCAGTCGCGATTGTTCCGCCTCCCGTCTGAACCCACGCACCAATCTTAAACGCAAGTTTGCGTTCAAGTGTGCGAGCCGATGAAAGTACGAGAATCTCGGTACATCGTGTTATCGCCACATAAAATAATCTCCGCTGTTCAGCCAGAATCGCTTGTTGCTCCTCGTGGGGTTTTTTGAGGTCTTGAAAGGGAGTCAACCCTTGAATGCACCCCGCGACAATCGCGACTTTGCTGGTGAGTCCCTTTGATTTGTGCAAACTCATTATCCGAACGAAATCGACTTCCTCTGGCATTTCAGGTTGTGTCACCGAAGTTCTAACTGCGTCCAGCAAGTCCCGAATTTCTTCGCTCTCCGGCAACGCCAGCAAAGCGGCTTCGCGCAGGACATTGCAGCCTTCCACATTTGCTGGCATCAAGTTATCGACAATTGCAGATAACGCTTGTGCTTGTAAATTTTGAAGGATGGCCCGGAGTTCTCGGAACTTATTTACCAGCGGAGTCACGCTCGGCAGTGTGAGCATTCCGTTATCAAGTGCCGTGAGAACGGCCCAAGGGGAAGTGCCGGTTGTTTCACAATGCTGGCGAACCTGTCGGTATGCTTCACGTCGCGCCGTTGAATTGTCGTGCCCAAGCCACCAACGCAATGCAACGCGGTCTTCGTTGTCTGCCAAAAGGCTTAACAGCGCGAAAGCTCGTTGAGCATCTTCACTTTCCAATGCTTCCTCGTGGTAGAAGCTATGAACGACAACACCCGCTTGGACGATTCGGTCTCGAATTCCATAACCAAGTAACCTTCGCGGGGTCAGAATCAAAATGTCGCCTGGCGCGTAGCCATTTTTCGTGATGAGGCTTTGGACATAGTCGCAGAGACCTTGCGCTTCTTCATCGACGGTTTGCCACTGAATCGTATGGACTTGCCCTGCCGGGTTCCCCTGCTTAGGCCGCAGCCGGACATCCGGCGAAGCAAGGTGATTATGTCGAATTAAGTGGTCTGCTATTGTGACTACCCGTGTTGGGCAACGCCGACATTCATCTAAATTTTCGTCATGAGTGTGATCGTGCGTGACATCAAATGTTTCGATCCCTTCTGGATTTGCATGACGAAAACGATAAATCGACTGGTCAACGTCACCGACAATAGCCGTTGTCCCGTTTTCTGCGAGCAAGTCGATAAGGTCTTGTTCGGCACGATTCAGGTCTTGGTATTCGTCAACGATGACATGGTCAAAAGCGGAACGAGCACCACACGCCGGATTGTTTCGTAGGTAGCGTAGAGCTTCAGGTACGAGTTCGCCAATAAGCAATGCTCGATGAAAAGTTAACCAACTTAGCAGCGCCGCTTGGAATTGCCTGTCAATAGGGTCGTTCGGCCAACCAGGAGCTTCTGACTGCAATCGTGCCCAAGCCGCCTCAAATGCTCGAATCCGCTTGGTGCACTCTCGCTTTGTTCCAAACGCCCCTTCGGAACCCAGGTCTTCGAGCATCATCCGTCCTTCGAACTGAAGGCAGCCCGCTTTTCCAAACGTGACTATTGGGCGTGGAACCCTTCCCAAGAAGTCGAACACCTCCTGTTGTCCCAGCAGGCCAAAACAGAAGGCATGAAGCGTTCCTGCTTGAATTTGGTCGCACCCGTTTACTCCAAGCGCGTTGAGATCGTCCACTATACTTGCAGCAGCATTTCGAGTGAATGTCACGGCAAGTATTCTTCTGGGATTGACGTTCTCTTCCAACAGGCGAGCGACACGCCGTTTCATCGCGAATGACTTGCCTGTTCCTGGGCCAGCCATCACTCGAAGTGGTGTCTCCGTTGTTGCTGCGATTTGTAGTGCGGTTCCAGTAAGATCGTCGTTCCAACTCATTTTTCGTTTTCTATAGTTATGAAATGATTTTGACCGCCACGCTCAGCATCTCCACATTTCGTGCCGCGCCGAAGCTGACGATCTCCTGCCCTATTCATCCCACACTCACCGGCACCAGCACCATCGTATCGTTGCCGAAGATGTCGATGACTTTCACGGCGACGGTGTAGCGGCCGGCTTGGGTGTAGGTGTGGGGTGCGGAGATGAATTCCAGGTCGCGGTTTTTACGGGTGCGGAAGCTTTGCCATTCGTTCTCAAAAATATAGCTGCCGGTCCAGCGTTCTTCGAATTCCAGCTCACCATCCCCGCTACCGTCACTCCCGCGCACACGGGAGTCTAGGGTTTTGTCGGTGTTCTGGATTCCCGCCTTCGCGGGAATGACGGAATTAACACCCATGTCGCGAGCCACCTTAATGATTTCCTTGCGGCTCATGTAGTCGAAGTCCACCGCCCAGTAGTCCACCCAGTCGGTCCAGTTTTTCGTTAGCGTCTCGCGGGTGACGATGCCGTCCTTGTTTTTGCTCACCTTGATGAGCTGGCCCTGTTCGCACACGACCTGACTTTTGCCATCTTTGAGGCTCGCGGCGGCGGCTTCTGCCGCGCCTTGGGTGTAGTAAACGGAGAAGTCAGTCAGTTCGATTTGCAGGGTGAATTTGTCTTTTTTGTTGTAGCGCGGCGTGGCTTCGATGAAGCTGATGTCGAAAAACACCACCTGGCCTTTTTCTACCGCGCGCTTGTCGAATACTTCGGGAGGAATCTGCTTCGGCGTGAGGTCGATGCCCTTTTGCTTGGCTTCGTCGAGCACCGCCGGGAACAGGCCCATTTCGAACTCGAAGGCGAGCATGTCCACGCGCGATGCGCCGCGCTTGCGGCATTCGGTGATGACTTCTTCGACGAACAGCCGGCCCACGGGCAGATTGATCGGGCCGATCACCACCAGCCGACCGGCATTCTTGCCGTGGAAAAAACTCTCGCCTTCCAGCGGCTCGGCACGATACGCGCGCAGAATCAGCTCGCGGAACTCTCGCTCTTTTTGCGTCAGCGCCTGTTCCTTCTGTTTGCCGCTGAGCCGTCCACCAACATTCAGGTACGCCTGACGCTCGTAGCGGCCAAGGTTCAGCACCTCGAAGGCGCGGAACGATTTGCCCGCGTCCTTAGCCTCGCGTTGCACCTGGATCAGCCGCTTGCGCGTGGTGTGGATGGCGAACTTGCCGAGGTCGGTGCAAATCCATTTGCGGCCGAGCTTTTCAGCCACTGCCGCCGTGGTGCCAGAGCCGACAAAAAAATCGGCGACGAGATCGCCTTCGTTGCTGCTGGTTTTGATAATCCTCTCCAACAACCCTTCTGGTTTTTGGGTGGGGTAATCAAGCCGCTCTTTTGACTGCGAACTCAATAGAACGTCCAACCACAGATCTTGAGCGGATACTCCTGGCATTTCGTCCAAAAAATATTTTAATCGAGGCAAACCGCTGCTCGTGTAATAAAGCTTGTTCTCTCGTTCAAACTTTTCCATATTTTCTCTTGAATACGCCCAATACCGTCCACTTGTGAGTTTGAACCCCTTCCATTCATATGACGTGTCGCCGCCTGCTTTAGCAGCAGTTAAATCAACTGCTTGGAAGCGCCGTCCATTTTCGTCAATCATTCGATAATTCTGGTCGATGTAATCTTGGTCGTATGCAACGTATTGTTGATTCCAAATGAATTTCTCATTTTTCCTCACAAAATAAATCGTGTCGTGTTGCCGTCCATAATTCTTCGATCCCTGCTTTGCGTCGCTATGAGCAGATGTTCGTTTCCAAATGATTTCGTTTAAAAAATTATTTACACCAAATATTTCATCAAGCGCGAGACGTATTAATGCAGTTACTCGCCAATCGCAATGCACATAAATACTCCCATCCTCCGCCAGCAAATCCCGCATCAAAATCAGCCGTTCGTAAATCATCGCGATGAACGAATCCGCCCCGCGCCCCCAGGTGTCGCGGTAGGCGATCTGTTCCAGCAGGTTCGGCTCCTTGTGGAAGGTCTCGCCGCCGATCTCGATATCCATTGAAAAATCCGCGCCGACGTCGAAGGGCGGGTCGATGTAGATCAGCTTCAGGCCACCCGCGTCCTCGATCTGGCGGCGCAGCGCGCCGCTCTTGAGCGAGGAGAGAATCAGCTTGTTGTCGCCCCAGATGAGCTTGTTGGTCCAGCCCTTGAGCTGGCGGCCGCGCGTGTCGAACAAATCGCTCTGAATCTCCGGCGCTTCCTGGCGCGGTTCGTCCACATGCTCCAGCGACTGGAAGGGCAGCACGGTGGTGCACACGTCGCGGGTCTTGCCGTTCCACACCAGTTCCACCTCGCGCTTGTCTTCGAACAGGATGAAGCGGTATTTCTCCGGCAGCGGCTTGCCCTGCTGGATGAGCTGGGTCAGGTCGCGCTTCTCGGCGTCTGAAAGTTCGTAGGACTCCTTGGTAGTCTTTGCCATATTCAGCTTTCCTTCTTGACCCTTTTGCGCGCGACGGCTTCGGGGAGTTGCTTGTAGTTTTCTTTGCTGGCAATACGCTTGCCGGATTTTTTCTCCAGATCGCGCCGCGCTCGCCCTGCTACTGCGCCGCCTTTCGAGGCCGCATCGCGGTTTTCGATATAGCCCTGTGCGTCTTTATTACGCGCAATCTCAGTGGTGGAGGCTTCACCCAGCATGCTGAAGATCAGTTCCAGATCGTTCATGTGGTCGCGCAGATTGTCCGCCGGTTTGTCTAGGCTTTTGAATGCCTTGTATTCCGTTGGCGTCATGCCGAAGGTGGCGCGGCTGATTTCGGCGGTGAGGATGGCGTATTCGCGCTGTTCTTTCACACCGCGTTTTTGCCATTCGCCGGTCAATTCGTCACGGATGGCGATGCCGCGCACGCGCTTTTCGATCCATTCGTCGCTGTAACCCTTGGCTTTATACAATTCGCGCATCCGTGCGGCGGCCAGCTCCGGGTTTTCGATTTCTTCCAGCCGTTCATAACCTACTTTGGCCAGCCAGCGCTTGAAGGGTTCTGCCTTGGGCGAGGGAATGGACTGGATGATGCGGAGTAAGCCTTCCGCATTGGCGCATTGCGTCTTTCTGCGCTTGCCGTCGGGTGCCAACAGTTCAAGGGGGGGACAAAGTGTCCCCCAGTTGGCGTTGAGTTCCGACTCGCGCTTGCGCATTTTCTTGATGTAGTCGCGCACATTGGTGGAATCGGTCAAGGCTTCGACTACATCAGCCACCGAGAAATACCACTTGCTGTCAGCTTCGTTCCAGACGGAACGAATTTGCTTCGATTCGAATAGTTTTATGTTGCTCATGACATCAGCCCTTCTGATACTCGGTAAAGCTCGCGGCGAGCCCCGCGAAATTCTGCGGCGGGTTACGCTCGTACCACATACACGAAGCGGTAAGCCGGCCCGTTCTCGGCCTGGCTCGCGCTCGTGGCGTCCGCACACCACTGGCGCAGGCGATTCATTTTCTGGGGCAGATCGCGTTCTTCGCGGCCTTTGGTCTCAACAATCCAGACCGTGCCATCGGCGGTCTTCACCATAAAGTCGGGCACATAGTTCGAGAGATCGCCATCGGCCTTGACATAGTCAATCTTGAAACCGACGGCGAGATAGTTCTTGGCGAACGCTGCGACATCCGGCGCGGCGTCGAGAAAACCGGCGAAGGTCAGCTCGAAGCCGCCGGCGTTCGGCTCGCCGACGATTTTGCTGAACAGCGATTTTTTCGGTGCGAGGTAGGGCCGGTTCTCGGTGCGGAAGGGGCGGGTGTCGCGCAGGCGGATGCGGTCTTCGATGCGCACTCCACCGCTGTCCTGAATGGTGAGCGCGTTGATGGCGGTTTTAAACGCATCGAACAGAATCTTCCCGGCCTCGGGCTCGGAGAGGTTGCGCAGCACCACCGGGTCTTCGAGATTGACCGGCGAGGTTGCGAACAGATGCCCGGCCATGAAGTCCCGCACCTTGGGATAAAGGATGTCGTAGCCGCCGACGAGGCGCAGTTCCTTCAATAATTGCCGCGCAAAAAAACCGACGACGGAGCGATAGTCGGCGGGGCCAGCGCCGTCGAGCTGGATGGTGTGATGCACTTCGGCGTCAAGCATGGTCTTGAAGACGATCTCGCGGGTTTGCTCTGGGGTGAAGGGCTTGAGCGGGAGTTTGGCAGTGCCGAATTTTGCGGGGTCGAGCGCGGTGAGGTCTTTGTATTCGCGGTTGAAACGCCGCGTAAGGCGGGGCAGCTCGATGTCCAGCGCGTCGATGTCCTTTTCCGCGTTCTGGGTATCCACCTCGACAATGAGCGACTCCTTGCGGCCGGTGCCCGGCCCCATCGGCACGTGCTCGAAGGTGACGCCCTCGCTCTGGATGGACTCGACGAATTCCATGAAGGCGGGCGTGCCCATGACCGAAACGGTTTCCGGCATGTCCGAGCCGAAGTACATGCGGCGCAGGCCCCGCCCCAGGGTTTGCTCAGGCAGGATGTTGCTCTGGGCCGCATAGGCGCGCAGGCCGACGATGGTGGTGACGTTGCGCACGTCCCAGCCTTCCTTGAGCATCAGCACGGAGACAATGGCCTTGTGCGGTGACGCCCATGTGTCGATGCTGTTGGCTTCCTTGCGCAGCTTTTCGAGTTCATCCTTGTTCTTGCCCGAGGCGGCTTCCGAAATCTCGCCGTTGTTTTTGGTGTGGATGACGAGCACACCCCCTTCCAGTTCGGGGCAGATTTTCTCCAGATGTGCGCCGACTTCGTCGCAATTGCGGGTGTCGTCCACCATCACGAACAGCACCGCCTTTTTGCCGAGCACCTGGTGCTCGGCGTAACTCTTGCGCCATTCTTCGACGCCGAGTTGCAGGTAGTCCGCGTAACGCTCGGTGAAGATTGCGCTCTTGTGCTCTTGCAGTCGGTCGCGACTGACGGCATCCGGCAGCACCGGATGTTTGACGACATCCTGATGGATGGCCTCGACCAGCGGGTAGTCGGAGACCGTCTGCACGAAGATCGCGCCGTTGTTGTGACGGGGCGTGGCGGTCACATCGACTTGAAGCGCAAGACGGCCGTCTTTCTGCAGCATGCGGTGATGAATGTCCTGGATGCTTTTGAACCAGGCCATGCGCGGGTCGTGGATGTGATGCGCTTCGTCGTTGAACACGGCCAGTTCGTCAATCTCGCGCACGATCTCGCCGAGGTCGGTTTTGCTGTCAGTGGTTTTGCCGACTGGCTTGGCGCCAAAGGGCGAGAGAAAATAGTCGCGCAGGTCGTCATCTTCGAGAGAGGGCTCGCGCACGTCGCCGAGGTAGACGCGGTGGATGTTGGTGAGAAACAGGTTGCCCGTATCGCGCACCACGCGCACCTCATCCTGGATATGCAGCGTGAGCTGGAAGTCGTCGCGCCAGTTGCGGCCCGCGTGGCCGTTATCCGGCAGGATCGGATCGTTGAAAAAAATGCGCAGGCCGTCAAAGTCGGCGCGCAGGCGATCCAGAACAATGATGTTGGGCGCAATCAAGAGGAAGTTGCGTGCCAGCGTTGAATCCGCTTCGTAGCGCTTGTGAAAAAAGCTCCAGGCGATGAGTAGCGACAGGACTTTGGTTTTTCCGGCTCCGGTCGCCATCTTCACCACATAGCGCGGCCAGTCTTCGTCGAACATGTTGGCGGACACGGCGCCCGAAGCATCAAAGCGCAGCAGGTCAAACTTGTCGCGCACCTTCTTCACGTCATGCAGCCAGATCACCGTCTCCACGGCTTCGCGCTGGGCGAAGTAATAGCGGAACGGCGACAAGGTGCCGTCGGCCTGCTCAACCAGGTGATCGTTTTCGAACCACCAGTTCAGCAGCGCACGCGAGGTCTCCGAAGCGCCCGCATAATCTGCACTCCGCCACGCCGACACCTCGCCGCGAATGGCAGCAACCAGCGGCGGCAGCAGCTTTGCATAGGACTTTCTAAGCTCTTCGGCCGCCGGGAACCAGCGCTGTTCCGGCAGTAATTCGGCATAGGGCGATTTCGGGAATTCAGGATGTAGCGCCATGGGTTAGCAGATGATCTGTTTGCAAAGTGATTCCAACCTTCCTTCGTACTGCGAGCAAGACGATATGTAAGCCAAGCGCATTGTAGCTTTCTAAGGCAGGAAATGAAGCGGGACTGTCGGGGCTGCTACCCCTTATTTTCACCTCCCTGGTCATACGCATGGCATGAACCGCTTTGAGCGCTTCGCACAGGGCATCATTTGCCGCCATAGTTAATTTTCACGCCGTATCACCATCCGCTACGGCGAGGAGACCTGCCCGCGTCCCACCAGGGGATACCGTCCCTTGGGGACATAAAGCGGAGTCCCAAGTCTGCAAAGCTGAGCGTTTTTTGCTCGACTGCCTTGTAGCGCATCCACAGCGAAGAGGGCAGGGTTCTTTCCTGCCCTCTTCGCTGTGCAGGTGGTTAATCAGTTGCTTTATCAGAGCCGACTTTTTCATCGCGGCATCACTACCCTGCTGTATCCAAGATGAAAAAACACCAACAGTTATTTACCCTTATCATTACTCCCTATGCGAACAGATCACCTTGCATTCACATGGAACACCGCACGAGCCCGTTTTACGTGCAATCCGTAACCATGCAGCGCATCCAAAGTTTCGCGCCCATCTCAACCCAAGATGCAAAAGTCCTCATCCTGGGCAGCATGCCGGGTAACATTTCACTCATCGCCCGCCAGTATTACGCCAACCCGCAAAATGCTTTTTGGCGCATCACCGCTGAGTTGCTGGGGTTTTATTTTTCTGCACCTTATGCCGAGAGAATTGCTGCGTTAAAGTCGGCGCGCATTGCGCTTTGGGATGTGCTGCAGTCATGCACGCGGGAAGGCAGCCTGGACGCCAGTATCGCCCGCGATACCGAGGTTGCGAATAACTTCGTGGCGTTTTTTGAGACGCACAAGCACATTACGCACGTGTTTTTCAACGGGGCGACTGCAGAAGCCTGTTTTAAGCGACATGTCATAAACAATATCAGCAACTTCGATAACCTCGCAACCCGTCCGCTCCATTATTGTCGCCTTCCTTCCACCAGCCCTGCCAATGCGGCCATGTCTTTGGCGGACAAATATCAAGCATGGCAAAAAATCATTGCGCCCTTGGGTCTCTTGGGTATCGGCGAGCGGTGAATTGACCGATGACAGGCAAGTAACTAAGATAGCCTCGCTAGCAGTGGTTTGCCACTCATAGCCATTCACTACAACAAGGAGATATCAATGCATTTGCCTGATTTTATTTATAACCAGAAAGCGATTATCTGCTGTGCCATTGGGTTTATTGCTGGCTTGATTACTGATCGCTCGCCTTTGCTGACTGCGGCTCAGGTTGTATTACTGGTTATCGCGGCAGTTATTACTCAATTACGAAGTTCAAAGACCAGCACCGGTAGTAGTCGGCGTTAGTTTTCTGTCTTAATCCCTTTTCTGTCTTAATCCCTACTGTTACGCTGTATTCGCCGCTCCTCCACAAGAACTTTCCAGAACACAGCTTGCACTTCCTTCGGTCGGATTCCATGCTTCACGGCGAATCGCCAGCGCCGACTTTTCGTCGTCAGGCTTTTCATTTTGATCAGGAGCTACATATGAAACCAGTTTTCTCAAGATGTTTAATCGGGTTAGGTGCATTGTGCTTAGGCTGGTCTGCCCAGGCTTTTGATTATGGTGACGCACTCAAGAGCGTGCTGGAAAAAAACAAGGGCACTTCTGCCACGACTGCATCTCCTGCGGATTCTGCTGCCGGTGCTGGCGTCGGCAGCCTGACTTCATCCGAGATGAATGCCGGCTTAAAAGAAGCGCTTAGCCGGGGTGCTGAAATAGCGGTTGCGCAACTGGGCCAGAAAGATGGTTTTTTTGGCAACGCGGCGATGAAGATTCCTTTGCCACCCATGCTGCAAAAAGGCGAAAAAATGATGCGTGCTGTGGGCATGGGGCAACAAGCAGATGATTTGGTTTTGTCGATGAATCGCGCTGCTGAAGCGGCTGTGCCAGAAGCAAAAACCTTGCTGGTGGGAGCAGTCAAAAGCATGACTCTGCAAGATGCCAAAGGTATTTTGACAGGTGGTGAAACGTCTGCAACCGATTTTTTTCGCAACAAGACAGAGGCTTCACTCACCAAACGCTTTTTGCCAATTGTTAAAGCAACAACCGATAAATCAGGGCTGGCCCAGCAGTACAACAGTTATGCAGGCATGGCCACCAAGTTTGGCGTGAACAAAAAAGGCCAGGCGACGGTGGAAGATTACGTCACCAGGCAATCGCTTGATCGGCTATATAAAGTGGTGGGTGAACAAGAGCGCATAATACGCGCCAACCCGTTGCAAGCAGGCAGTGATTTGCTGAAGAAAGTCTTCGGCGCAGTAGCGAAGTAATTTTTCGTTCCAAAGACTGCATTCCCCTGCTCTGCCGAAAAAGCCACGACAGGAAACTGTCGTGGCTTTTTTTATATTACAAATCAATTCTTATTGCTTAATCCTGGCACGGTAAGCCAAGGTCGCTTTGCCTTCGGCGGGCACGCGAACCTGCCATTCGGCAACGCCTGCCGCACGCTTGGTATGCGGTTGAGATTCACTCACCATCGTCCAATCGCCGGGCATCGGCTCACGCACGGTAACGGTAACAGACTCTGGCTTGGCGTTACTCAAAACGATCTCATACGCAGATTCCGTATTGATGGTGTAGCGGCCGCTGTTAGGCAGGCGTTGAAACGATGTCTGTTTTTTATCGGCGGTTACGTCAAACGCGTTGCCTAATTTCAAGCGAACTGTTTCGTTTTTTGGGGTGTGGTCCAATCGGTCTTCACCCACAAATTGCGCGTTGCGTTGCCTTGACTATCTTTTTTATAAACCCGAATCACGCCCTTGGGTAGCGGAATGCCTAAGCCATCACCCTTATTGTGAAAATCGACAAACACGACCACTTTTAATTTTTGACCTAAATCACCCCCATTGCCTGCCGAATCAAAATAATAATGGGGTGCGCCTTCTAATAAATAAGTTTTCTTGGTGGGCACTTGCGTGGCTGTCATCAAGGCAACTTGCTTGGTTTGATTCTCGGCTAACGTTGTAGGCCGTTGCAGTGTGTAGAGATGATACTCAAACAACGACTCTTGCTGCATCTCTGCTGCATCGGTTACTTTGGCGGCCATGGCCATCATGGCACGCGGGTTAGGTTGGTTTTCTTGCACGCGATTCAGGTCGCCTGCGACCAACTGCAATTTTGCTTGCGGATAAGCAGCGCCACTTTGGTTGGTTAAAGTGACCAGCCATTCAGATCCAGCAAGCTGTCGTCGGCGTTAAGCTCGGCAACGTAATCCGCACGCCAGGATAATCCGGACGTCAGGTACGACAACTCAAGATTTTGCTGGCCTTGTGCCGGGCTCACCAGCGAGATTACCAAAGTGGGCTTGTCACGCAAGTTGTCGGGCACGCCCGCAAAGGCCAAGCGGCCTGGCACACCTGTTTCAATGCGGTCAGAAAACTTGAGTACCACCCCGGTTTGCGTTGACAGCACAGTTGCCGCCTCGCGTGTTTCGATACCACTGCCAGGATTTGTCTTGATGACAATAACCTCTTGGCCTAGATATTTTTCCAGCAGTTTTTGTGGCGTGAGTAAATCAAAATCAAAGTTCTGCTCTAACAACCTGAATCCCTTGGGTTGGGTAAGATTACGCAGCTGAGCTGTTTCAGGACGCATCTGAGCGGAAACCTGGCGCCATGCCAACTGGGTTTTTTCTTGTGAAAAGATGACTCGACGAGCATCTTTGATCAACGCCAGGTTGTCGTTGTAAATCATCACGGCAACACTGGTTTGGTCTGCTGTTGTACTGGTCGTTTCATTACGTGGCGCAGCCCATGCGGATGACAATGCAGCAGACGCAACAACCAGTATTGCGCAGGCGTTGCCTGTTAAACGCGACAATGTATTGAACATAGATTTTCTCATGGTTGAAGTGGCGAGATTTCAGCTGAGTTTAATCTCCAGATCGCAATTGCTGCACTTGAAAAAAGCTCGGCGGGTTAAGTTTAGGATCGATAAAACTCTTGAATTGCCCGGTTGAACAGCGCTTGGCTTGAACGTCGATCATTGTGCCGGAATCATCAATCGGCACACCGGCACCCTTGTTGCTAGCCATTTGATAATCCGGATGAGTTTTACCCAGGAGACCCACTTTCCACAACTCGCCCCTGCGGTCATAAATCAGTGACACGGCAATGGTGTTGGTTTGCGCATCAAACAAAAACACGCGGCGGCTCACTGGATGGCTGGCGAGTAGCGGCACGCCAGTAACCATATACACCTTGCGCAACTGCCAACGCACATCGGGGAAACATCCACCCTGCCCGGTAAAAGCGACATAGCGAAAACCTGTCGGGTCTTTATATTCATCCGATAATGTCAAATCATTATGGTTATAAAAAGGCAACAGCATATTGCGTGTACCATTAAACGTCCATTTGGTTTCTGACACGCGGGCGTTGTAGCCACCAAAATCTTCGATCATGGTGTCAGACCCTAAAAAAGCATCTGTCGTCTGTCCAGTTGATAAACGCCGCACACGACGTTGAAAACCAAAATACATGTACGCCTCATCCAGCTTCAAATCATTGTCATAGCGCTGAATCAAGAGCTGGGTATTTTTCAAATCCATGGGCTCGTTCACCATTAAATACGTGGCATTGAGCAGATTGGAAGGGTTGGGCTGAATCTCCGGCGTTGGCGGCGTTTCAACCCGATACTTGAATTTGAGCGCATGCACATTGACCAGCAGCGAGCGCTCAACCTTGCCCGACATCAAATCACGATATTTCCATTGCACGGGGCGGATAGTGAATGTCTCGCCGACACCATAGCGAAAATTCCATGCGATTTTTTCACCCGCACGCGGGTCACTCTCTTGTGGCTCTTCAAGAAATGGACGGCCGCCCACATACCCGACGAGCTCACCCGGCTTTTCGCCCAGCCGCGTCTTGTTTAAATTAATGCGGCTGACTTCAACATATTTGGGCACCACATCAAACGACATCGTGGGCATTGTCTTGATGTCGAACCAGCCATTTTTCACCATCATGAACGTGCCGGCATCAAGGACTTCCTTGAAGCGATCCACATTGTCCTTGTTGATCTTCATGCCTGAAGTCAACCCGGCAAATGAGGGCATGCCTGTGCTGTAGGGGGAAAAACTCTTCAGTACATCGGCCTCAGTCGCTGCGTGAGCCAGGCTGGCAAAACCAAATAAGCTACTCGCAATACCTGCAAAAAAACAGCGGGGTAGTGTTTTCATAGTGTTTTCGTTTTCCTCATTTAATTTTTTTAATTTTGCAATTTCACTGCAAACAATACCACTTTCACTACCTCATTCATCTTACGCGCGTCGCCAGGTTGTCCCTTGCGGCCCATCCTCGAGCACAATTCCAGCAGCTTTAAGCTCATCACGCAGACGATCGGATTCGGCGAAATTTTTGGCTTGTTTCGCCGTAGTGCGAGCGCCGACTTTTTCTTCAATCATCTCGTTACTCAGCCCATCAGACGGCGTTGCCTGCAAAAAAATCTGCGCATCGCGCTGCAAAAGTCCCAGCACGCCACCCAGTGCGCGAAGCTGACCGGCCAAGGCCACCTCGCCCCGATTGATGAGCGTGGCGAGATCAAATAAAACAGCCATGGCTTCCGGTGTGCCAAAGTCGTCATCCAGCGCTGCCTTGAAGCGTTGCGCGTGGGCTTCGTTCCAATCCACCGCTGCTGTGCCCGACTGCCCCTTCAATGCGGTGTAAAGCCGCGTGAGCGACTGGCGCGCATCATCCAGATGAACATCAGAATAATTGAGCGGGCTGCGGTAATGGGCGCGCAAAATAAAAAACCGCACCACTTCGGCGTCGTACTTTTTCAAGACTTCGCGTATGGTAAAAAAATTGCCCAAAGACTTGGACATTTTCGCGTCATCTACCCGCACAAACCCGTTGTGCAGCCAGTAATTCACAAAATGTCTATGGGACTGATCCTCACAGGCGCCTTCAGATTGCGCGATCTCGTTCTCGTGATGCGGAAACTGCAAATCCTGGCCACCGCCATGAATATCGAAGTGTGCCCCGAGCAGTTCTGAGGCCATGGCCGAGCACTCGATATGCCATCCGGGTCGGCCAGCGCCCCAGGGGGATTCCCATTTAGCCTCGGCCGGCTCTTCTTCCTTGGCCTGTTTCCAGAGCACGAAATCGAGCGGATCCTGCTTGCCAGCCATTACATCGACCCGCTCACCGGCGCGCAAATCTTCCAGCGACTTACCGGACAGCTTGCCGTAACCAGCGAACTTGCGTACCGAGTAGCAAACATCGCGATTGGCTGCCACGTAGGCGTAGCCGTTCTTTTCCAACGTGGCGATCATGTCTTTCATCTGCACCACATAATCCATTGCGCGCGGCTCGGCGTCGGGTGGCAATACGCCCAGAGCTGCGGCGTCCTCGCTCATCGCCGTGATAAAGCGATTCGTCAGCTGGCGGATAGTTTCTTTATTATCCTGCGCGCGACGAATGATCTTGTCATCAATATCCGTAATGTTGCGCACATAGGTGAGCTGATAGCCACTAGCGCGCAACCAGCGCGCGACCAGATCAAACACCACCATCACACGGGCATGGCCCAGGTGGCAATAGTCATACACGGTCATGCCGCACACATACATTTTTGCGTGGCCGGGCTGAATGGGAACAAAGGTCTGTTTTTCGCGCGCGAGGGTGTTATATAACTTCAGCATCAGAATAGAGTAGGTAGTGGATTGTTGGTTTGGTTGTGAGATGGTGCTGCTTATTGTTAGAATTCACTATTGAATTCAGTATGATTTGCCTGCGTAAGATACGTCTGATACGTTTGCAGACATCAACATCAAGAAGTATACATTATGACAAAACCCCGCCTTAATGCTTTTCGCTCGCTCGCTGGCGCTCTACTCTTCGTCTTGAGTGCATCGCCCTTTGCGGTGCATGCCACATCGCTGGCTGACATTACAGCGATGGTCAATCAGCGGCAGTACGCTCCTGCACTGGCAGCGCTTGAGCCTTACCTCGCAGCAAACCCTGCCGATGCACAAGGCCGCTTTCTCAAAGGCGTGGCGCTTGGTGAATTAAATCGAACCAGCGAAGCCATTGCAGTATTCACAAGTTTGACGGAAGACTTTCCCGAGCTGCCTGAGCCCTACAATAATCTGGCGGTGATCTATGCCAAACAAAACCAATTAGAAGATGCGCGCCGTGCCCTTGAAATGGCAATTCGCACGCATCCTTCCTACGCTATCGCTCATGAAAACCTGGGCGATATTTACGCGCGGCTGGCAAGCCAGGCCTATAGCCAGGCAACGCAACTCGATGCTGCCAATGCCAGCGCACCACGCAAGCTCAAGTTGCTAAAAAGCATCACCCAGCCATAAAAATCACTTTCAGGAGCTTAAAAATGCAGCGTCTTCTTATTTTATTTGCCACACTAGTTTTCAGTCTGACTGCTTTTGCAGCTAACCCGCAAGTTGAAATGAAAACATCGCAAGGAACCATCGTTATTGAACTTTATCGCGACAAAGCACCGCAATCGGTGGACAATTTTTTGCGCTATGCGAAAGATGACTTTTACAAAGGCACCCTGTTTCATCGGGTAATTGATGGCTTCATGATTCAAGGCGGTGGCTTTACTACCGGGATGAAGGAAAAACCCACGCGTGAGCCGATTCAAAATGAAGCCAAAAATGGCGTGAAAAATGAGATGGGCACTATTTCCATGGCGCGCACGGGCGACCCGCATTCCGCAACGGCGCAATTTTTTATCAATCTCAAAAATAATACGTCATTGGATTATCCCAGCCCTGATGGCTGGGGCTATGCCGTCTTTGGCAAAGTCATCAAGGGGTTGGATGTCGTGCAAAAAATTGGTAAAACAACCACTGGCAACACAGGCTTTTATCAAGATGTTCCCACGACGCCTATCGTCATCGAATCCGTCAAAATTTTGACGGATAAAAAATAATCTTTCTAGAAAGAAATCTCATGATCAAACTCACCACCAATCACGGCGACATTACACTTGAACTGAATGCAGAGAAGGCACCGAAGACCGTTACCAACTTTATCAACTACGTTAAAAGCGGCCAATTTGACAACACGATTTTTCACCGGGTGATTCCTGGCTTCATGGTGCAAGGCGGCGGCTTTGAGCCGGGGATGAAACAAAAACCCGTGGGCGCCCCCATCGACAATGAAGCCAACAACGGGCTTAAAAACGATTGCTACACCGTCGCCATGGCCAGAACATCCGACCCGCACTCCGCCACGGCACAGTTTTTTATCAATGTGGCCGATAACGATTTTCTTAACTACGGCACCTGCCAGGATGGCTGGGGCTACTGCGTTTTCGGTCAAGTGGTTGATGGCAAGGACGTAGTGGATAAAATCAGGGCAGTACCCACAGGTACCGTCAGCGGACATCAAAATGTGCCTTCAGCGAATGTGATTATCGAACGCGCTGAAGTCGTGTAAGGTGATCTGAGGCGATTTGATATATTGCCTTCCACGTTAATCAAAAAACCTATGGGCGGTGCCATCATGCATATAACCGGCACCGCCCGTTTTGTTTCTGATCTGCATCTGAGTGCCGAGCGCCCTGATCTTACTGCGCGCTTTGCTGCTTTTCTCGCGGATACCGCCGCATCGAAAATCACCACGCTGTTTATCCTTGGCGATCTGTTTGACGCATGGATTGGTGACGATGATCTTGCGCAGCCCTTCAATGCTGAAATCTGCAGCCTGCTGCAAAAATTATCGGATCAAGGCACGCAACTCTTTTTCATGGCCGGCAATCGCGACTTTTTAATTGGCGACAGATTTGCACAAGCGGCGGGGCTGCA